>JBFGLA010000084.1:0-9580 GCA_041576355.1 Burkholderiales bacterium | reverse complement strand
TGCGCCTCGCGCGCGACGACGAGGGGCGCTTGAAGCTGCGCCGCACCTACACGTTCGAGTTCTCCGACGACGGCAACAGCCGCCATCTCGGGGCGATCGTGACGCTCGGCGCCGAAGTCCTAGACCTTCAGCTCGAGCCCGGGCGGATGCACTGATGGCGGGCTGGCTCGAGGCGCGCGTCGTCGAGAACCGCCACTGGACCGAGACGCTGTTCTCGCTGCGCGTCGAGGCTCCGGCGCTGCGCTTCGAAGCCGGACAGTTCGTCAAGCTCGCGCTCGATCTGGACGGCGAGCGCCTCGCGCGGCCGTTCTCGTTCGTCAACCCCCCGGACGATCCCACCCACGAGTTTTACGGCGTGCTCGTTCCCGAAGGCGGCCTCTCGCCGCGCCTTGCGCGGCTCGCTCCCGGCGAGCGGGTCTACCTGTCGGATAATCCCTCGGGGTTCCTCGTCCTCTCGGAGGTGCCCGAGGCCGAGACACTTTGGCTCCTCGCGACCGGCACCGGGCTCGCGCCCTTCCTGTCGATCCTGCGCACCGAGACGCCTTGGCGGCGCTACCGGAACGTGGTGCTCGTGCACGGTGTGCGCCGTGCCCGGGAACTCGTGTACCGGGAGATGATCGAATCGATCGCGATGGCGAGAAAGACCAGCTTCCGTTACGTGACCTTCGTCAGCCGCGAAGCGCGTATCGAGCCGCCCGTGGTCGCGGGCGCCACGATTCCCGTGCTGACGGGCCGAATTCCCGCCGCCCTACTGGACGGCCGGCTCGAGGCTGCGGCGAATATCGCGCTTTCGGCGCAGGGGTCCCAAGTCATGCTGTGCGGGAACCCGGACATGCTGCGCGAGGCGACAGAGGCGCTCAAGCAGCGCGGGCTGCGCAAGCACCGCCGGCGCGCGCCGGGCCAGATCACCGTCGAAAGCTTTTGGTGAACGTGCTGTTACGTGCCTGCGTCGCGGCTTTGACGCTGCTGCTCGCCGCTTGCAGCAGCACCCGGCTTGCGTACGACAACGCCGACTGGCTCCTGCGCTGGCGCGCCACCAGCTATCTCGACGTGCACGGCGCGCAAGCCGAGCAGCTCGACCGCAGCATCGCGGCGCTCCTCGACTGGCACCGGGCGCACGCGCTGCCGCGCTACGCGCGCCTCACCGAGGAATTTGGCACGCGCGTGGCGCGTGGCCTCTCGCGCGCCGACCTCGTTTGGGGGTACGATGCCGTCCTTGAGGAGGCTCGCGAAACCCTGCGCGCGGCCGCGAACGAGTCGGCGGAACTGCTCGACAGCCTGGACGAGGCGCAGATCGCGCATCTCGAGAGCCGGATCGAAGAGGACAACCGGAAGTTCGCCAAAGAGTACCTGGCGGGCTCGCCGCGCGAGCGCAGAGAGAGGCGCTTGCGCCGCAACGTGGAACGGCTGGAGGATTGGCTGGGCACACTGAACGAGGCGCAGCTCGAGCGCGTGAAGCGCTACAGCGACCACGCCCCGTTGGCAGACGAGTTTCGCGATCAGGATCGCCGCCGCCGGCAGGCGGAGCTGCTCGCGATGGTGCGCGCGCGCGAAGCGGGCCGCCGGCTCGTGGGCTGGGCGCAGGGCTGGAACCTCGGCCGCGATCCGGCGTATGAAACGGCGGCGCACGCGCAGCTCAAGGAGTTTTTCGACATGCTGCTCGATCTCGATCGCATGATGACGCCGCGCCAGCGGGAACGGGTCGTCGCGCGCTTACGCGATCTGAGCGGCGACTTCTCTCAGCTTGCGGCGCGGGGCGTGAAGGGTTCTCCCCGGTGAGTGACGGGAGCCGGCGGCGCGACGCGCCGGGCGCAGTCGCTTCCCTGGCCGTATCGTCGGGCATGCGGGTCGAGCAACCGCCGCCGAGCTATGCCGGCCGGACCCGCTACACCCATCTCGAGTACGAGGCGGTGCTCGCCAACGCCTCGATCGGCATCGCCTTCACCCGCGACCGCAAGTTCTTTCTCTGTAATCCGAGGTTCGCCGAGCTGTTCGGCTGGGACGCCGACGACATGATCGGGCAGCCCGGAGAAATCGTCTATCCCACGCGCTAGAGTTACGAGGCGCTCGGGCGGATCGCGGTACCGCTTCTTGCTTCGGGGGGGCAGCTCGATACCGAGTGGGAGATGCGGCGCAAGGACGGCTCGACTTTCCCGTGCCGAATCATCGCCAAGGCGATCAACCCGGAGAACACGCAACACGGCACGATCTGGATCGCCGAGGACGCCACCGAGCGCAAGCGCACCGACGAGGCGATACAGCGCCTGCTCAAGGAGCAAGAAGCGATCCTCGAGAACGCAATGATCGGCATCGTGTTCCTCAAGGACCGTCGAGTGATGCGCTGCAACCGGCGTTTCGAGGAGCTGTTCGGCTACGACCCGGGCGAATTGCTCAATCGCTCGACGCGGGACCTCTACCGGAAAGAGGAGGACTACGCGGCGGCGGGGCGAAGGTACGACGATCTGGCGCACGGCGAGTCGGTCGAGGGCCAAATGCGCATGCTGCGCAAGGACGGCACGACGTTCTTGTGCCACCTGAGCGGGCGCGCGGTTCATCCGGGCGATCCGGCGCAGGGGTCGGTCTGGCTGTTTGATGACATCACGCTCGAGCGCGAGGCGGAGCAAAGGGTCCAGCGCGCGCTCGCCGAGCAGCAGCTGATCCTGGATAACGCCACCGTCGGCATCGCCTTCGTGCGCAACCGCGTGATCCAGCGCTGCAGCCACAGACTGGAGGAGATGACCGGCTGGGGGCCGGGGGATCTCGATGGCAAGAGCACGCTCGTTCTCTACGCCGAGCGCGAGGAATGGGAGCGGGCGGGGCGGGAGTCGTACGGCCAAAGCACCCCCGGCACGATCTTCGAGGGAGAGCGGACGTTCAAGAGAAAGGACGGCACGGTATTCCGGGGGCGGACGCGGGGACGGCGGATCGACGCCGGCGGCGGCGCCGATCAGGAGTGGATCTGGAGCTATGAGGACGTCACGGCCGAGCGCGAGGCGGAGGAAAGGTTGCGCCGCACGCTCGCCGAGCAGGAGCTGATCCTCGGCAACGCGACCGTCGGCATCGGTGTCGTGCGGCAGCGCATGTTCCAGCGCTGCAATCGGCAGCTCGAAACCATGTTCGCCTACGAGCCCGGCGAGCTGGTCGGCAAGAGCGTTTCCGTCCTCTATGCGACCCAGGAGGAGTTCGACGAGGGTGGCCAGATTCGCTATCCCATTCTGCGCGAAGGCCGCACCTTCACGGACGAGAGGCGCGTGCGGCGCAAGGACGGCACTCTCATCTGGTGCAAGGTGGTCGGCCGTGCGATCGATCCGTCCAAGCCCGATGAAGGCTCGATCTGGATCTACGACGACGTGACCGCCGAGCGATCGGTGCGCGACTCGCTCGAGCGCGCGGTGGCGGAGCGCACGACCGAGCTCGAGGCGGCCAACCAGCGGCTCGAGGCGGAGATTGCCGAGCGCAAGCAGGCCGAGGAGCGCGCCCAGCACCTGGCCGACCACGATGCGCTGACGGGACTGCCGAACCGGCGCCTGCTCGAAGACCGCCTGACGCAGGCGCTCGCGCTCTCGTACCGCAACCGCAAGATCACGGCGGTGATGTTCGTCGACCTGGACCGGTTCAAGACCATCAACGATTCGCTCGGGCATGCGGTCGGGGACGCGCTGCTGAAGGAGGTGGCGCAGCGCCTGGTCAAGCAGATGCGGGTCGGGGACACGATCTGCCGCATTGGCGGCGACGAATTCGTCGTGGTGCTGCCCGAGCTGAAGCGCTCTCCCGACGCGGCGCAGGTGGCGCAGAAGGTGATCGAGAACCTTTCGCGTCCGGTCGCCATCGAGGAGCGCGATCTCACCATCACGCCGTCGATCGGCATCAGCGTATTTCCCGACGACGGTCGCGACGCCGAGACGCTGATTCGCAATGCGGACGCGGCGATGTATCACGCGAAGGAAATGGGACGCGCGAATTACCAGTTCTTCACCGACCAGATGAACCTCGCGGCATCGCGCAGGCTCTCCATGGAAAGCGACCTGCGCCGCGCGCTGAAAAAGGGCGAGCTGCGCGTGTACTACCAGCCGATCATCGAGCTTGGGGCGGGTTGCGTCTCGGGCCACGAGGCGCTGATGCGATGGCAGCACCCGTCGCGAGGGCTCGTGGCGCCGATCGAGTTCATCCAGCTAGCCGAGGAGACGGGCCTGATTCTGAAGATGGGCGCCTGGGTGCTCGCAGAGGCGTGCCGCTGGGCCACATTCATAGGCTCGGATAGAGGATTGCCGGTCGCGGTGAATCTCTCGCCGCGGCAGTTCATGGACCCGAGGCTCGTCGAGACGGTCGCCGCCGCACTGAAGGAGTCCGGACTGCCCGCAAAGCTGCTCGAGCTGGAGATCACCGAGTCGACCGCAATGCAACATACGGACCTCGCGCTCTCGACCATGAAGAAGCTGAAGGAGCTCGGAGTCTCGATCGTGATCGACGACTTCGGCACCGGCTACTCGAGCTTGGCGTACCTCAAGCGCTTCCCGGTGGACAAGCTGAAGATCGACAAGTCGTTCCTCACGGATCTGAACAAGAACAAGGAGCACAGGGCGATCGTCGCCGCGATCATCGCACTTGCGCACGCGCTCGGCATCAAGGTCGTCGCCGAAGGCGTCGAGACCGAAGCGCAGCTCGAGTTCCTGCAGACCTGTCGCTGCGACTACATGCAGGGAAACCTCTCGGGCCCGCCGGCCGACGCGGAGACCGCGGCGAAGGAATACGTCTAGTGACCTGTAAAGGGGGGCGCGGCAAGCCGCCCGCGCCTCCTGCGGAATCCCCGCTCGGCCTGCTCTGAAGTGTCGAAACCGCCTCTGCATTTCTCGCACGCGAACGGCTTTCCCGCGCCGTGCTACGCGGCCATGCTGGGCGCGCTTCGCGCGCGCTACCGCGTCAGCCATCTGGATACGATCGGGACCGACCCGCGCTATCCGGTGACCGACCGCTGGCCGCATCTCGTCGAACAGCTTATCCACATCATCGAGCGCGAGCACCATGGCGCGCCTGTGCTCGGCGTCGGGCATTCTCTCGGCGGCTATCTCAATTTCATGGCGGCGGCGGCGCGGCCGGAGCTCTTCCGCGCGATCGTGATGCTCGATGCGCCGGTGATCGGCGCGGTGCGCGGTCGTCTGCTCGCGGCAACGAAGAGGCTGGGAATCGTCGATCGCGTCACCCCGGCGGCGATGACGCGGGAGCGCCGCAACGTCTGGAGCAGCGCCGCCGAGGCGAAGGCGCATTTCCGCTCGCGCCGCCTGTTCAAGCACTTCACGGAGGAATGCCTGGACGACTATGCGCGGCATGCGCTGGTCGCGGACGGCGGCGGGCTGCGCCTGCTGATTCCGCCGGCGCTCGAATACGCGATCTACTGCACCATCCCGCACGACATGAGCCGCTACGTCGGCTCGCTCCGAGTCCCGGCCGGATTTATCGGCGGCGCGCGCTCGGACGTGGTCGAGCGCGTCGGGCTCGCCGCGATGCGCGGCAAATTCCAGCTGCGCACCGTTCCCGGCGGACATCTGTTCCCGTTCGAGCACCCGCGCGAGGCGGCGCAGGCGGTCGAGGAACTGCTCGAGACCCTTGCGCCGGCAGCCTGAGCAACGCGCACGCGATCAGATCGAGAGCCGCCGCTCCCGCGCGAGCTTGCCCTCGAGTATCCGGATCTGGAGCTCGACACCTGCCATGTTCGGATTGACCGCGAGCGCGCGCCGGAACCACTCCAGGGCCTTGTCGTCTTCCTCCAGCGCGGAATAGATCTGGCCCAGGCCCGAGAGGGCGCCGAAGTGCTTCGGATTGCGCTGCAGCACCTGGTCGCAATCCGCGATCGACTTGCGAAACTCGCGCGCGAGGAAGTACACGGTGGCGCGCTTGTTCCAGCCTTCGGCGAAATCGGGCCGGCGAGAGATGACATCCGAGAAGATTCCGATCGATTCCTCGAACTTACCGGACTGCATCGCCTCGACGCCGCTCGCCATCAGGCGGTCGATATCCGCGCTACCCGAGCGGCTCCAGAGCAGCCACAGTCCCTGCTCGGCGTATCCTCGAATGACCGGGTCCTCGTCGCGCAGCCTTTCGTGCAGGCGATCGGCATCCCCCATCGTGCCGTGGTTCGCGATCCAGACGATCGCTTCGGCGCGTTTCCCGGCCGCTGCGTGCTGCAGCGCAGCGATCGCTTCGTCGCGAGTTTGGGGCGGATCGGGGAATGCCGGCGTGGCGAGAAATGTTAACGTCAATGCGGCTGCGGTCAGAGCGGCTCTGCCGCGCAATTCGTAGTCAGTCGGCATGAATGCGTATCCTTACCCGGCGTTACCAGGAGAACACATGAAAGCGCTTATTCGTCCATGGTTGGTAGCGATCCTGATGCTGCCAGGCGCAGCGTGGACGGCCGGCGGCGAGGACTCGGGCCCGCCGGGCGCACCGCCTGATCCCGTGCTCCAGAGCGTCGCGGACGCGAGCAACCGGCAGGAGTGGACGCGCGCCGCAGCGATCCTCAAGGAGGCGCTCGTGCGCAGCCCCAGTAACGCCGAATACCACAACCTGTACGCCTATTCGATCCGCAAGGGGCCGAATCCCGACATGGATCTCGTCTTCAAGCATTACGCCGAGGCCTTGAAGCTCAACCCCGAGCACCGGGGTGCGCACGAGTACATCGGCGAGGCTTACCTGATGAGCGGCAACCTGGTGAAGGCGAAGGAGCACCTGAAGGCGCTCGACAATCTCTGTTTCTTCAGTTGCAAGGAGTACCGCGACCTCAAGCGCGAGATCGCGGAGTACGAGGCTAAGCATAAGCGCTGACGTCCGCTCGCGAAAGTGACGCGAGCGCAGCGCGCTCGCTCATCCACCGAGCTTGTCGAGGACGCGCTCGCGGTAGGACCATTCGATCCGGGTCTTCAAGAGCGCGATCTTCCCGAGGGCCTTCGCGCGCGCCGCGGCATCGAGCGTCTCGCCGGCCAGTACGAGCCGTTCCAGAGCGAATATTTCGCGCCGCGCCTCGACTTCCGGGGGGACGAAGCCGGCGTTGCGGAGAATACGCCATGCCGGGCGCAACTCCTCGGGGACGAGCGGATCGTCATCGAGGTCGAGCGGCCGGCCGGCTCCGGGCAGGCCGTCCAACTCGCCGCGAGCGGCGGCCTCGAGGATCTTTCGCTCCGCGAGCAACTCCAAAACGAGCATTGCGTTAGCTTAGCCGATCCGGGATGATCCGCCCTTCTCATGGCGGGCGCGGAAGGCCGCGTACTCCCGGAACGTTTATGACGACACGAGCCTACCGGACCCAGCCCACCGAATCGACCACCTTCTACCCGCGCCTCGTCGGAACCCACGGCGCGCTCGCCGGCAATTCCTACCTCTCAGTCAACGCCGGCGCGGACGTGCTGAAGGCCGGAGGCAACGCGATCGACGCCGCCGTGGCGATGAGCTTCGTCGAGGGGCTGGTCAATCCGCAGATGCACACGATCGGCGGCGAATGCCCGATTCTCATCCGGCCCGCGGGCGGCGCGGGCGTCGTAGCGCTGAACGGAAATATGGCCGCGCCGGCGCGCGCGACGCCGGAGGAATTCCGTCGCCGTGGGTTCGAGCATGTCCCGGACGAGGACATCCTTGCGGCGGGCGTCCCGGCGGCGTTCTCGGCGCTCGTCACCGCGCTCGCGCGCTTCGGCACGATGCGGTTTCGCGACGTCGTCGCCCCGGCGATCGGGCTGGCGAAGCAGGGCTTTCCCGTCTCGATCGGGCTGGTGAACCAGGAGCGCTACGGATTGAAGGCAATCGCAGCCAAGCTCGAACGCTGGCCGGGCAGCGCGAAGATCTACCTGCCGCTGCCGGAACCGGGGAATCTGCTGAAAAACGAGCCCCTCGCGCAAACGTATGAATACCTCGCCGGCCTGGACCGCGGCGCGCGCGCCGCGGGACTGCGCGCCGTGCACGACGGCTTCTACAAGGGCGAGGTTGCGGTCGAGATCGCGCGCTTCGCCAAGGAGCGCGACGGCCTGCTCGAGCTTTCCGACCTCGAGTGCTTCGAGACGCGGATCGAGGAGCCGGTGAGCCTCGACTTCGGCGACGCGCGGATCTACAAGTGCGGGTTCTGGACGCAGGGGCCGGCGATGCTGCAGGCGCTCGCGATTCTCAAGCGCTACGACCTGCGCGCCATGGGGCCCGGGAGCGCAGATTACCTTCACCTGCTCATCGAGGCGATCAAGCTCGTTTTCGCCGACCGCGAGCAGTATTACGGCGATCCGGAAATGACCGCGGTGCCTTCCGCGGTGCTGCTCTCCGAGGGATACGCGGCCCGGCGCGCCGAGCTCATCGACCCGCGCCGCGCGAGCGAAGAGCTGCGGCCCGGCGACGCGTGGCGCGATGCGGCGCTGCTCCCGCCTGGAGAGCGGTTCACGCCGCAGCCGTGGGGTCGCGGCACGGTGCACGTCGACGCGATCGACGCGAAGGGCAACATGGCCTCGTTCACGCCGAGCGGCGCGTGGCTGCCCTCGGCCGAGGTGATCGGCGCGCTGGGATTTCCGCTGCCTTCGCGCATGATGACGTTCTACCTCGAGCCCGCCAACCACCCCAACGTCGTCGCGCCGGGCAAGCGCCCGCGAACGACGCTCACGCCCTCGCTCGCGTTCCGCGGCGGCAAGCCGTGGATGAGCTTTGGCACCATGGGCGGGGACCAGCAGGAGCAGTGGTCGCTGCAGTTCATCCTGTATCGGGAAGCCTTCGGGATGGGGCTCCAGGAGGCGATCGAGGCGCCCAAGCTCTCATCCGACCACTTCCCGGGATTCTTCGCCCCCCACAGCCACTCGCCAAATCGAGTTCGGATCGAGGCGCGCTTCGGCGCGCAGGCGATCGACGAGCTGCGCCGGCGCGGGCATGACGTGAGCGTTGCGCCCGACTGGAGCGAGGGCTTTATTTCCGCCGCGCAGATCGACGAGCGGACCGGCCTGCTCGAGGCGGGGTGCGACCCGCGCGGCTCGAAGTCCGAGGTTTTCCCCTCTTTCGCTTACTGCTGGTAGCGCGGCCGTAGCGCTCGCGCGCGAGCGCCGCGCCGGCGGCAAGCGCCTTCAGCTTCGCGATTGCGAGATCGCGGTCCATCGGCGCCATGCCGCAGTTGGTGCACGGGAAGAGCCGGTCCTTGGGCACGTACTCGAGCGCTGCGCCGATGGTCGCCGCCACTTCCTCGGCCGTCTCGACGCTATCGGAGGCTACGTCGATCACGCCTACGAGCACGTCCTTGCCTTTGAGGAGCGCCATCAGGTGGGCCGGCACGTGCGAGTGTATGCATTCGAGCGAGACCTGCTTGATCCTGCTCTTCGCCAGCGCGGGGAAGATCGCCTCGTACTGGCGCCACTCGGCGCCGAGCGTCCCCTTCCAGTCGATGTTCGCTTTGATGCCGTAGCCGTAGCAGATGTGCACGGCCGTGGTGCACTTCAGCCCCTCGATCGCGCGGTGCAGCGCGTCGATGCCCCAGGCCTTGACGTCGTCCATGAACACGTTGAACGCCGGCTCGTCGAACTGGATCACGTCGACGCCGTCGGCTTCGAGCGCGCGCGCTTCCTGGTTGAGC
>JBFGLA010000083.1:0-9598 GCA_041576355.1 Burkholderiales bacterium | reverse complement strand
GCTTTTTCCATATACTCCACCCGGCTATCTGCAAATTTATAGAAGCAGTTAGTTTTCAGCCAGCAGGGCTCTTTGTCGTGGCGGGCCGGCGGTTCCTCATCGGTGAAGCCTACGAGCCGGACTCCGGCCTGGTCGCCGCCCAGATCGAAAACGCATTCGGCCAGGCGACCTCCGACTTCTCCTGGTTGATGAGCGCGGTGACACAGGCGGGCCTGTTCTTCAAGTACCTCGCGTTATGGCTGTGGCCGGACAACGGCGCGATGTCGGTCGATCTTCGGGTCGACTTCCTCGATAACTGGTCGGCCGGCTGGATCGCTCTAAAGGTGTGCGGTTTCGCCGCGTTCGGCGGGCTTGGCCTCTTCTTGCTGCTTCGCGGCGGCCGGGCCGGGCTGGCCGGCTTCGGGATGCTCCTCGCTTGGGTTCTCTTTCTGGTCGAGCTGAGCACCCTCCGCTTTCAGGAACCGTTCGTGCTTTATCGCAGCTACCTGTGGGGTCCTGGGATCATGATCATGCTGGCTGCGGCCCTCTGCGCGGTGCCGCCGCGGGTCGCGCTGGCCGCGTTTGTCCCCGTGTGCGCGCTCCTGCTCTACTCGGCGCATGGCCGGTTGGTGACCTTCTCGCATCCTCTGCTGCTCTGGGAAGACGCGGTCGCCAAGCTGCCTTCGAAGCCGGTTCCCTGGGGCTCGCGCACGCTGTTCAACCTCGGGCGCGAGTACATGCAAGTCGGGCAACCCGATCGCGCGGTCGCGATTGCGGAGCGCTGCCTCGCGGAGTACCCGAGCGCGTTTCACTGCGTGTCGGCGCGAGGGCTGATCCACTTTCAGCTGGGTGAGCTGGATCGTTCTTTGCCCTTTCTCACTCGTGCCGTTGGGCTCAATCCGAGGTCTGGGCAGGCCCATCACCGGCTCGGGGCGCTGTTCGAAGCCTCTGGCCGGCTGGAGGACGCGAGAGCACAGTATCTCCGCGCGCTGGAACTGGGCTTCGGGCCGGCAAGCCTGGAAATCATGCGCCTGGATTCGTCCGCCCAACGTTCATCGGTGAATCGTGCGGTCCCAGCACCGGCGCCCAGCGCTCAATCTCGCTAGGGCGCAACCGTTGCTTCACTCGTGCCGCAGCGCCTCCACGGGATCGAGCCGCGCCGCCTTGCGCGCGGGGTAGTAGCCGAAGAACACGCCGATCGCGAAGGCGAACGCGACCGCGAGGGCGATTGATTCGGCTGAAAGCAGAATCCACCAGCCGGCGAACGCGCCGATCGCATGCGAGGCGCTGATACCGATCAGCACGCCGGCGAGCCCGCCGATGAGCGAGAGCGTCACCGCCTCGACGAGAAACTGCCCGAGGATGTCGCGCGTGCGGGCGCCGACGGCCATGCGCAGCCCGATTTCACGCGTGCGTTCGGTCACCGATACCAGCATGATGTTCATGATCCCGATGCCGCCGACGACGAGAGACACGGACGCGACCGCCGCCAGGAGCAGCGCCAGCACGCGGCCGGAGGCCTCCTGGGCGGCCGCGACCTCGGAAAGATTGCGTAGCGAAAAATCGTCGTCCTGGCCGGGCTGGAGGCGGTGGCGCTGGCGCAGCAGCATCCGGACCTGCTCCTCCGCGCCTTTCATGTCGTAGCCGTCCTGGACCTTTACCCAGATGACGCCGACCGAGCGCTGCTTGGCGAAATGAGTCGCGCCCAGCACGCGCTTACGCGCGGTCGAGATCGGCATCAGGATCAGGTCATCCTGGTCGCTGCCCATCAGGCTCTGTCCCTTGCCCTCGAGCACGCCGATCACGGTGAACGGAACGCGGCGGATGCGGATCGACTGCCCCAGCGGATCGGCGCCGCCGAAGAGCTGCCGCGCCACGGTCTGCCCGATGAGGCAGACCTTGGCCGCCCCTGCGAGGTCGGCGGCGTCGAACGCTCTTCCGGCGATTAGGTTCCATTGCCGCACCTCCAGGTACTCCGGGGTGACGCCGTACACGATCGTCGACCAGTTCAGATTGCCCCACACCACCTGGCCAACTCCGCGCAAGGCCGGCGCCGCGATGACTTCCGGCAGTTCGCGCATGAGCGCGCTCACGTCGTCCTCGGAAAGCGTCGGATTCGAGCCGAATCCCATGCGCGCGCCCCCGGATGTCGTGGCCCCGGACAGGATGAGCAGCACGTTCGAGCCGAGCGAGCGGATCTGCTCCTCCACCCGCGCCTGCGCGCCGGATCCCACCGCGATCATGACGATCACCGCCGCGACGCCGATGATGATGCCGAGCATGGTCAGGACGCTGCGGAGCTTGTGCGCCAGGAGCGCGCGCAGGGCAACCCGCAAGGTGGCGAGGAAGTTCATGCGGATACGGGCTCCGAGGCGAGCAGCCGCGCGGCGTCCTCGGCGCGATTGGGTTCGTCCGCGACGAGCCGGCCGTCGCGAAAGCGCAGAATCCGCCGCACGAACCGCGCGACATCCGGCTCGTGCGTAACGAGCACGACCGTCATGCCGCGGCGATTGAGGTCCTGAAACAGCGCCATGATCTCCAGGCTCGTGCGCGAGTCGAGCGCGCCGGTCGGCTCATCCGCGAGAATGAGAAGCGGGCGGCTCACGAGCGCGCGGCCGATCGCGACGCGCTGCTGCTGACCGCCGGAAAGCTGCGTCGGCAGATGGTCGGCGCGATCGGCCAGGCCCACGCGTGCGAGCATCTCGAGGGCGCGCGCGCGCCGCTCGCTTGCGCCCACGCCGGCATACACGAGCGGCAGCTCGACGTTCTCGAGCGCGGGCGTGCGCGCCAGCAGGTTGAAGCTCTGGAAGACGAAGCCGATGTGGCGGTTGCGGATCGCTGCAAGCTCGTCGCGCGCGAGGTCCGATACGCGCCGGCCCGCAAGCCGGTACTCGCCGCTCGTCGGGCGGTCGAGGCAGCCCAGCACGTTCATGAAAGTCGATTTTCCGGATCCGGATGGTCCCATCACGGCGACCAATTCCCCCTCCGCGATGTCGGCGCTTACGCCCGCGAGGGCGCGAATGGCACCGTCACCGTTCTCGACGCCGCTCGGTCCCTCGCCGATGCGGTAGACCTTGACGAGGTCGCGGGTGCGGATGAGCGGCGCGTCCATCAAAAGAAGCGGCTGCGGGGCAGACCGCCGCTCTCGCGGCGCTCGGCGCCGCCCCCGGCGAGCCCGACGATGACCTCGGAGCCTTCCGCGAGCGCGCCGCCCGCAATCTCGGTGCTCGTTCCGTCGCTCAATCCGAGGCGAAGATCGACCGCCTTGGGGTGGCCGCCCTCCAGCCTCCAGACGCGGCACGATCCCTTTGCGCCTCGCCCGCCCGCCTCGCCCGCGACCCGGTCATAGATCGACTTCTGCTCCGGCCCGAGAATCTCCAGTATCCGCGCGCGGCTGTCTCCCCGCACGCGCTCGAACTGCTTGCGTCGCTCCGCTTCCTGCGGAATCTCGCGTGCCTTGGCGAGCCTCTGCCGCGTATCGTCGAAGATCGCATCGAGCTTCGCCCGCAGGGTGTCGTCCGGTTTGAGCTCTTCCATAAGGCGCTGGCGGAATTGCTGGGGCGAGCCTGCGACGCTCGGCTGGGCGCTTGCGCTGCCTGCTTCAGCCACCGTCTTCGTGTCTGACGCAGCGGGAGGACGAAACCGCAATGCCGCGTTCGCCACCTTGAGCACGCTTTCGCGCTGCTCCACCACGATCCGGACGTTCGCCGTCATCCCGGGCAGCAGGACGAGGTCCGGGTTGGCGGCAGAGATTACGACCGTGTAGCTCACCACGTTCTGGACGTTCTGCGGCGACTTTCGAATTTGCCGCACTTCCCCGGCAAAGTTGCGCCGCGGGAACGCGTCCACCGTGAAAGTCGCGGCCTGGCCGACCCGCAGGCGCCCGACGTCGGCCTCGTCGATCGCGGCCTCGACCTGCATGTCGCGCAAGTCCTGCGCAATGGTGAACAGTACCGGCGCTTGCAGACTCGCCGCCACGGTCTGCCCGGCGTCGACGTTTCTGAGGATTACCGTGCCGTCCACCGGGGCGCGAATGATCGTGCGCTCCAGATCGACTTGCGCTTGCCTGAGCAGCGCCCGGCGCTGCCTCACCGCGGCGAGCGCGGTCGCAACCTGCGCTTCGGCGACGCGGATCTGCGCCTGCACCGTCTTGATCTGCTCGCGCGTCGCATCGAGCAGCGTCTTGGCCCGGTCGCGCTCGGCGGGCGAGATGAAGTTCTTGTCCACGAGCTGCTTCTTGCGCTCGTAGTCGCGCTCCGCGTCTACGAGATTGACGCGTACCCGGCCGAGCTCGGCCTGCTGCGCGGCGAGCGCGGAGCGCTGCAGCTCCACCGCGCTCTGCGCCGCGTCGAGGTCGGCGCGCGCCTGGACGACGCGCAGCTCGAAGGTCGCCGGATCGAGACGCGCGATGATCTGGTCCTTCTTCACCGCAGTATTGAAGTCGGCGTAGATCTCCTTGATCTGGCCGGAGATTTGCGAGCCGACCTGTATGGTCGTGACGGCGTTCAAGGTTCCGCTCGCCGCCACCGCCGCCTGAAGCGGACCGCGCTCGACCTTGGCGAAGCGATATCTGACCTCGTCCCCGCCGTCGCGCGCGACGTACCACGCGGCTCCGCCCGCGATTGCCGCCAGGGCCGCGAGCAGCGCCACCAGCCTCGGCAAGCCGATCTTCATGTGTATGGGTCTAGTCGGGTCCGCGCAATGTGCACGACATGCGCCCGAAGGTTACGGGGCGCGGTGTTCTGACCCGGCGGGCGTACCACGATCGCCTGGAGAACAGCACATCATAGCAGGCCGACCGCGGCGAGACGGTCGGACCGCTTAAGCGATTCCCGGGTTTCCGCGTATGCCGATCAGCCGGGGGAGGCCTGGCTTGATCGGCGCCACTGATTTTCTGGCTCGAAGATATCGAGTCACGACCTCCCAGATCGGCTCCCCGCTCGCGCCCTCGGCGACCGGCGCCCACCCCGCGACCTTGTATTTCTTTCCGGATTCGATCGGCTTGCCCCCGAGCCGCATGTCAGAGATCCGGGCGCCGATGTTTTCCAAGGGAGCGCAGGCGTAAGTCATCCCTCCCACGCGCACCATGTCCCCGCCCTGCTGCAGGTAGGGATCGGGATTGAACAGATTGTCGCCGACATCTTCGAGGATCGCCTTGATCTGCTCCCCGCTCATCTCGGTGAGCGTCGAGTAGGGATACGTGATCGCGGTCTGGTCCATGACGTGCTCGAAGGTGATCGCGTCGCCCGGAAGCAGCGTCGTGCCCCAGCGGAATCCGGGGGAGAACGCGATCTGCGCGCCTTTCACCTCCATCAGCGCGTCTAGGATGAGCTGGTCGAACGTGCCGTTGAAGTTCCCCCGGCGGTAAAGCAGCCCTTCGGTGAGCGCGAGCCGCTCGCCGAGCTGGGCAGCGTAGGGGGCGCGCACCTTGTCGATGTATGCCGCCATGGTGCCGTCCGCCGGCAGCAGGTTGGCGAATACCGGCAGCAGCCGGTAGCGGTAGTCCGCCACGCGGGCGTTTCGCACCTCCAGATCGAGAACGCCGAGGAACTTGCCGTTCGAGCCGGCATTGGTGACGAGAGTCCGGCCACCCGAATTCTTCACCACGGTCGGCGCCGGAATTCCGTCATGCGTGTGGCCGCCCAGGATCGCGTCTATGCCGCTCACGCGCGAGGCGAGCTTCAGGTCGACGTCCATCCCGTTGTGCGACAGCAGCACGACGACCTGCGCCCCCTTCGCGCGCGCCTCGTCGACGATTTCCTGCAAGCGCCGCTCCTGGATGCCGAAGCTCCAGTCCGAAATCATGTAGCGCGGGTTCGCGATCGGGGTGTAAGGAAAGGCTTGGCCGATGATCGCGGTCGGCACGCCATTGACGGTGCGCAGCACGTACGGCGCGAACACCGGGTCCTCGAAGTCGGTCGTTCTCACGTTCTGCGCGATGAACTCGATCGGCGCGAGTTCCTTCTCGACCGCCTGCTTGACGCGCTCGGCGCCGTAGGTAAATTCCCAGTGCCCGGTCATGACGTCCACGCCGAGCAGCTTCTGCGCGCCGATCATGTCGGCGCCTTTCGTCCAGAGCGCGGTCGCCGAGCCTTGCCAGTTGTCGCCGCCGTCGAGCAGAAGCGCGTGCGGTCGCTCCGCGCGGATGCGCTTCACCAGCGTCGCGAGATGCGCGTATCCGCCCACCTTCCCGTAGCGCCGCGCCGCGCGCTCGAAGTCGAGGTAGGTGTAGGCGTGCGCGAGCGCACTGCCGGGCGCAATGCCGAAGCGCTTTAGGAGCGCTTCGCCGACGAGGTGCGGGGGCTCGCCTGCGGAGTCGGCGACCCCCAGGTTGACGCTCGGCTCGCGGAAGTAGACCGGAAGGAGCTGCGCGTGCACGTCGGTGACGTGCAGCAGGCTCACATTGCCGAAGCGGGGAGAATCGTACAGCTCGCCCGCCGCTTGCGCATCGGTGAGGCTCGAGCGCAAGCTCGCTCCGGCGGCGCCAGCGAGTGCCAGCAGTCTCAGGAATTCGCGTCGCTGCATGCTCGCTCGAAAAAAAGGGCTTGGCGCCCGCCAAGCCCCGGATTGCGAGGAAAGAGACCGGCGCCGCTACCGGTTCACCGGCGAGGCCGGATCGAGCAGATAGGCGACCACGTCTTTGATCTGCTCTGCGGTCAGCGTCCCCGAATGCCCCAGGCGCGGCATTTGCGAGCAGGCGTTGTACGCCTTCGAGTTGTAGATCTTGCCGTAGGCGTACCTTTGCGTCTCGAGAGTATTGCCGCGCAGCTTGCCGAATTGCTTCAGGCTCGGCCCGAGCGTGCCGTACGAGTCCTCCTCGGGCGAGAGCTGGTGGCAGTTGTAGCAACTGCCGCCGTTTTCGGCATCCGGCTTGTCTCTCCAGGTCATGCCGCGGCCGCTCTGCGCGATCTTCTGCCCCTTCTTCCAGTCGCCCATCAGACTGCCGCTCGGGAACTGCACGGTCCTCAACTGCTCGGCTTCGAGCGCCTTGGCGACCTCGGCTGGCGGATTGTCCTTGTACTGGTTGCACGCGCGCTGCACGCTGTCCAGCTCCAGGCGATCCAGCTTCGCGATGCCGCGCGGATGAAAGTCGCGCTTCAGCACGGCCTGCACATCGCGCAACTCGCGCTCGGAGAAAGCCGGGCGCGGGTCCACCGGTGTCGTGGAGCAGGCGGCGAGCGCCGCGGCGGCGAGGGAAAGAGACGCTGCGATACGTACGATCATGGCTCCTCCTCAGCGCTTCGTGCCGGGGCCGCGGTACGGCTCACCGTTTGCGGTTGCGCCCAGGAACACGGTCAGGGCGACGGTCGCGTCCGACGCAAAATCGGGCTCGGGATAGCGCATCTGGCGGTAGCAGTCGTTCAGCCGCCATTGCATGGTCTTCATCTGGCTGTTGGAGACCCGATACGCCGGCCAGGTCGCGTACATCGGCCGCGCGGCTTCGGGCGTGCTCAAGACCGGCAGGTCCTGCATGCGGATGCGCTTGCCTTCCTCGCCGTGGCACGAAGCGCAGGAGAAGTCCCACGCCGCGGCGCGGAAGAAGAAGAGCTTCCGGCCGAGCTCGTAGGCCGCCTTTTCCTTGGAATGACTCGTGCTCACCGCGATCTTCTCTCCGCGCGACTGTCCCGCCACGTAGGCCGAGAGATACTCCATCTCGGAAGGACGGTCGGCATTGCCGAAGACCCGCTTGGTCGCCTCGTCACGGCTGCGACCCTGAAGCGTCATCATGCAGGTGAGGA
Organism: Burkholderiales bacterium; assembly: GCA_041576355.1. Classification (GTDB taxonomy): domain Bacteria; phylum Pseudomonadota; class Gammaproteobacteria; order Burkholderiales; family SG8-39; genus JAOUFA01. The sequence continues at coordinate 1,880 of JBFGLA010000083.1, read as the reverse complement.
GCCGAGTCTCGAGGTCCTCGACCCGGTCGGTGTCCTTGAAGTAGCGCGGCAGGCGGGCGTACGCTCCCTTGACGACGCCGGGCCCGAGCCCGAGGTCGCACTTCTCGAGCGAGGCCTTCTTCGGCCCCTGCGCCTTCTTCCATAGTGCTTCGCCCTCGATCTCGAAAAGCTCCGCCGGGCTGCCGTCGGCAATCATCTTCTGGTACTTCTCGATTTCCTTCTTCGCGTCCTGGGCGAACGCGAGGGGTGCTGCGACGGCCAAGGCGGCCGCCACCCATATGGCGCTGCATCGATTTCCGTGCATCGCGATCCTCCTCCTGTCACAAACGATCGGATCCCGGGCGCGGGGGCGCCCACGCCCGCGGTCAAGCAACCGCGGTTTCGGTCTTGTTCGTGTCGCCGTTGTTGTCGAGCCAGCTGACTTCGATCTTGTCACCCTTGCTCGCGCCCTTGATCCGGAACGAGAAGACCGGATTGCGCGATACCGCCTGGCTGATCTGCCCTTCGACGACCGTCTTGCCGTTGAGCCTGACGGTGAGGTTCTGGATGAAGTGCAGCGGCACCATCTTGCCGTCGGAGCCCTTGCGCTGTCCGGTCTCCATCGGGTGATTCATGAGCACGCGAATTTCGGCGACGCCGTCCTTGACCGATGCCCGTGCTTTCATTGCTCCTGCCATGTCTTCCTCCTGTCAGCCGCCGCAGCCGCCGATGGTGACCTTGACTTCCTTGGTCGCCGCGTAGTGCTTGCCGCCCGCTTCGGCGATCACGCGCACGATCGAGGTTTCGCCCATCTTCACGTTGAGCTTGACGAAAGGCACCCCCCCGTCCAGGAAGTCAAACTTCCCGGCGAGCGGGAAGGGGTTCTTCTCGATCAGCACCGCGATCGACTTCGTGCCCGGCACGTTACTCGTGATCTCGATCGGGACCACGGCGCCGTTTTCCGCGATCTCGGGCGCCTCGATCACGATGTCCTTGCTGTCGGCCGCGTTGGTTGCACCGATGCGCGCGAGCGCATCGACCGCCGACTTGGAGTGGAACGCGTCCTTGTTCCAGTTTGCCGCGAATACCTGCTCGGGCTTGAGCAATCCGGCCGCCAGCGCTGCCGCAACGGTGCCGGCCGCACCCGCGCGCGCCAAGACCTCTCGACGTACACCATCCATGTTCTGCCTCCTCGCGAGTTCGGAACCGCCGGGACGCGATCCCAGTCGCCCTTTGTCGCCGCGCCGGTCGAACAAATCGCGCTGCGTAGTCGATTGCCTGTAGGGCGTCGGGGTTAATCCTAATTCCTGTTCCCGGGAAAGGGAAGCCAAATCGCCAAAGTTGTACTTATTCCCTTATGCGCCGGGTCGATCCGCGAACTTTGCTCTGACGGCGATAAGTCCCGGATTTCCCGCCGCGCTTTGCCTCCAGCCGCACCTCGCGTATGGTCATGCCGCGGTCGACCGCTTTAAGCATGTCGTAGATCGTCAGCAGGCCCACTGCAGCCGCGGTCAGCGCTTCCATCTCGACCCCGGTCTGGCCGTTGCATTGCACAGTGGCGACGATCCGCACGCAGTCCTCCGCGGCGTCGAGCTCGAATTCCACCGCAGCGCGCGTGATCGCGATCGGGTGCGCGAGCGGGATCAGGTCCGCGGCGCGCTTGACCGCCTGGATCGCCGCGATGCGCGCCACGCCGAGGACATCACCCTTCTTTGCGCGTCCTTGCAGCACCGTGCGAAACGTATCGCGGGCCATTTCGATCCGTCCCGAGGCGATCGCGACCCGGCGCGTCACCCGCTTTGCGCCGACGTCGACCATGTGCGCGCGTCCGCGGGCATCGAAATGCGAAAGTCTGCCGGATGTCTTCGAGGGCATGAATCCTTTTGCAACGGGAACTTAGG
>JBFGLA010000082.1:0-9631 GCA_041576355.1 Burkholderiales bacterium | reverse complement strand
TCCAGGATGTCGTCGCCGATCTTCTTCTTTCTCGACTCGTAGGGCTCGACCATCTCGCCGCGGTAGCCGAAGCGGCAGGCTTCGAACCGGTTGTAGCTGTTCACGAGATAGACCGCGCGCGCGGGCTGGCGCGGCCGCTCGGCGAGATGCCAGGCCGCAAGCGCCTGCGCGTAGGCGGCGAGCTGCGCCGCGCGCCCGACGGTAAGGGGCGTGTCGCAGACGCGGATCTCGATCGTGCCGTACTCGGGCTTGGGCCGGATGTCCCAGTAGAAGTCCTTCATGCTCGCGACGATGCCGAAACCGCGCATCTTCTCGAAGTATTCGATGAACTCGGCCCAGTCGGCGACGAAAGGCATGTGCCCGGCGAGCGGAAAGGCGTTGATCGCGTTCAGGCGCGAGGACTGGAACGCGGTGTCCTCGCCCTGGTAGAAAGGCGAGGCCGCGGCGAGCGCGATGAAGTGCGGCACGTAGCGCGTGAGCATGTGCACGAGGTAGACCGCCTCGTCGCCGCCGGGGCAGCCGACGTGGATGTGCTGGCCGAACACGGTGAACTGCTTGGCGAGGTAGCCGTAGCGCTCGACGATGTTGCGGAAGCGCTCGCTCGGAAAGATGCGCCGCTCGGTCCAGCTGTGAAACGGGTGCGAGCCGCCGCCGGATACGCGCACGTTGAGGACATCGGCCTCGCGCACGACGATATCGCGCATCGCCTCGAGCTCGGCGCGCAGCGTCGTGTAGCCTCGGTGGACCGAGCTGTTCAGCTCGATCATGCTCTCGGTGATCTCGGGCTTGACCTCCCCGGGAAGCTTCGCGCCCTCGAGGCGCGCGATCACGTCGTGCGCGTCGCGGGCCAGATCGAGGTCGCGCGCGCGCACGAGCTGCAGCTCGAGCTCGATGCCGAGGCTCGCATGCGCGGAGGCCTTGAAATTCGACTCGTCGCTCATGCTGCGGCCATTCAGGATTCCTTCGCCTGGGGATGCGTCTCGCCCGCGCGGCGCAGGGCGAACTGGGTCGCGAGGGGACCGACGATCTCGAGGATCGCGATCGCGGATAGGACCACGGCCGCAAGCTCGTTGCCGAATCCCGGATAGAGCGCGACCGTGTCCTGGACCATCATCACCGCGAGGCCGGACAGAGGCAGCAGCGCGAGCGAGAGCAGGCCGGCGCCGCCGGCGCGCAACCCCGAGGGCCGGCCGAACGCGAGCAGCGCGACCGCCTTGCCGAGAAAGCGCGCGACGATGAAGGCGGCGACCGCGAGCCCCGCCGAGCCGAGCGCGCCGACTTCCAGGCTCGCCCCGGTCAGGACGAAAAGGACCACGAAGAACAGCTGCCCGCCGGAGCCGAAACTGAGCGGCATGAGCGCATGGCGCGTGTCGAGATTGCGGGCGAGCATGCCGAGCGCGATGAGCGCGACCAGCACGGAGAGATTGAGCGCGCGCGCGGCTCCGACCGTGAGCACGATCATCGCGATGAGAAGCACGAATTGCCGGTCCTCGCGCTTGCCGAGCCAGGCGGCGAGCCGCACCATGATCACGTAGGATACGAACCCCGCAATCGCCGATCCCGCGAGCAGGTACACCGGGTGCAGGAGAGCCACCTGCCAGGTCGCCTCGTGCTCGATATGCAGGAACGGAAGCAGCAGCGTGAGCGCGACGTAGGCGAACACGCTGTTGACCGCGGTGAAGAGCAGCATCCGCTCCGTGATCTGCCCTTCGGCGCGCAGCTCGTGCGACACGAGCATCACCACCGCGGGGGAGGTTGCGGTGCCGATCGCGGCCGCGCTCGCCGCGAGCAGCGGGCGGAACTCGAAGTAGCGCAGCGCCAAGTAGATGGCCCAGAAAGAAAACAGGCTTTCCGCGATCGCCGTGACCAGGAGCCAGCGGTTGCGCCGCAGCCAGTCGAAATCGAGGCGAAATCCCAGCTCGAACACGATCAGGCCGATCGACAGATCGACCAGCACGCGCGCCGACTCCAGCGCGTGCGCGGACAGGAGCCCCGTGCCGTAGGGCCCGAGCACGACGCCGGCGAGAACGTAGCCGATGATGCGCGGCAGCGCGGCGTAACGCCGGATCGCCTCGCCGGCGAGCAGGCCTGCGGCGAGCAGCAACCCGATCAGCACCGGCTGCGACAGCGCCGTCGGGATCTCCGGCAGGAAGCTCCAGTCCACGGATCGCCTCTATGCCCGCGGCGAGGCTTCAGCTTCCGCCGGCGGCAGCGAGGAACTCATCGAGGATCGGCGCGCTGTCGAGCATGGTGCGATCCCCGGGGAGATGGAATTCGGGATGCCATTGCACGCCGAACACGTAGCTCGGCCCCGTGCCGCGGATCGCCTCGATCACGCCGTCGGGCTCGGACACGGCATCGACCGCGAGGCTGCGTCCAATCGTCTTGACGGACTGGTGATGGATCGAATTCACCCGCGAGCGCGCGAGGCCGGGATAGAGCTTGGCGAGCCCCGAGCCGGGCTCGATGCGCATCTCGTGCGCGTTCTTCTCGTAGGCGTCCGTGACGTGAGGCAGCGAGCCGGGGATCTGCGTCGCGATGTCCTGAACCAGCGTCCCGCCGAAGGCGACGTTGATCAGCTGAATTCCGCGGCAGATGCCGAGCACGGGCTTCTTCGCTTCGATGAACTCGTGCAGCAGCTCGATCTCGTACACGTCGCGCAGGCGGTCGCCCGCCCAGTCCGGGTTGAGCGGCTCCTCGCCGTAGGTGAGCGGGCTGATGTCCGCGCCGCCTTGCAGCACCAGTCCGTCGAGCGCGCGCGCATAGTCGCCGACGCGCATGTTGCTGCGATGGATCAGCCCGTCCTTGTCCACCGTGGGCACCATGAACACGAGCACGTTGCGCGACATGACCCAGTGCGCGACCGATTGCTCAAGATACTGCAGCGTTTTCGATTGCAGGCCTTTCGCGTCCTCGCGCGGGTGGAACAAGCGCGCGGACATGCCGATCTTGAGCGTCGCGGGCGGCAGGTGGCGTCCGAGATATTCCCGGATCGAGCGCACGCCCCGCGCGAGGCTGCGCCCGGGCTGCATGTTCCCCAGGAGATCCATCGTCGGCACGCCGATCGGCTCGCGCGGCAAGCCGCCTCGTTTCTTTTGCTCGTTCTCGCTCATGAATTCTGAACGCCTGTCAGATTGGGTCCCGCTTCGGCGAACCGGTGCGCCCATTGCGCGAGCCAGTCGTGCACGGCCTGCGCATCGGCGATCCGCCAGCGCGCGGCGCTGTCGCCAGCGCCGACCTTGATTGAGTGCCCGCCGACGCGATTGACCGTCTCGAATCCGTACTCGTCGGTGAAATCGTCGCCTACGAACACCGGCGTGCGGCCCAGAAACGGCGCCTCCGCCATGAATTCCTCGATCGCCTTGCCCTTGTCGCGACCGCCGGGCTTGAGCTCGTACACGAGCCGACCCGGCTGCACTTCGAACTCGGCGCCGAGCGCCGCGGCCTCGCGTTCGAGCACCGAGCGCACCGCGCCGCCCAGATCGGGCGCGAGCCGGTAGTGTAGGGCAAGGCTGTAGCCCTTGTCCTCGAGCACGAGCCCCGGGTGCGCGATCGCAAACTCCTCCAGTCTCGCCGCGACATCGCGTATCGCGTCCGCCGGAAAAGAATGCCGATGCATCCGCCCCGTGGCGTCGCGCCGCTCGACGCCGTGTTGCCCGGCCGCGGGAAAGCGCAGCGGCGCGAACAGCCGGTCGATGTCGGCTACCGTGCGGCCGCTGATCAGCGCAAGCGCGCCCCCGGTCCCGGCGTGCAGCGCCTCGAGCAGGCGCGGCAAACCGTCGCCCACGCGCACCGCGTCGGGCCGCTCGGCAAACTGAATCAGCGTGCCGTCAATGTCGAGAAAGAACGCCCAGCCGGCCGCGTGTTCCGGCAAACGGGTCGTGGGTTCGCTCCTGTCGCGCTGCATCTGTGCCTGCACGGCCTTACCCTGTCGCCGAGCGCGAGCGCGCCGTGCGCGCCTCGGCGCGCACTCGGCGGCGGTGCCTCATTCGCGCCGCATCGAGCAGCATGCGCCCGGCCCAGCGGTAGACGTTGAACTCCTGCACCAGGTTCCTCATGCTGCGCATGCGTACGCGCTGCTCGTCGGGGTGCATGGTCAGCGCGAGGTGCATCGCCGCCGCGCTCTGCCCGATGTCGTAGGGGTTGACGATCAGCGCCTCGGCGAGCTCGCGCGCCGCCCCGGTGAATTGCGACAGGATGAGCACGCCCTGCTCGTCGTCGCGCGCCGCGACGAACTCCTTGGCCACGAGGTTCATGCCGTCGTGCAGGCTCGAGACGTAGCACAGGTCGGCCGCCCGGTACAGCTCGTACACCTGGTCCGAGTCGTGGTGCTCGATCTTCAGGATGATCGGCTGGTAGCCCGGCTGGCCGTAGCGCTCGTTGATGCGCTGCGCCATCGCTTGCACCTTGCCTTCGAGGCCCTGGTACTCGTCGATCGAGGAGCGCGACGGGGCGGCGATCTGGAGAAACGAGAACTGCCCGATCCAGCCCGGTTCGAGCTCGAGCAGCCTCTCCACCGCCATGAAGCGCTCCAGGATCCCTTTCGTGTAGTCGAGCCGATCGACCCCCACGCCGATTCGCCGATCGGCGGGAATGCCCAAGCGATCGCGCACGATCGTCCTGCATTCGGCGGCCGGCTTCTGCCGCGCGAGCGGAACCGGCGGCCACTCGATCGAGATCGGGTATCGGCGCACCTCGGTCGGCTCGCCGCCGTAGGAAATCGTGAACGTCTCCCGGTCGACGCGGGCTTCGAGAAAACGGTCCACGGTGTCGAAGAAATTGTTGCAGTGGAACTGGGTGTGGAAGCCGAGGATGGAGGAGCCGAGCAGGCCTTCCAGCACTTCCTCGCGCCAGGGCAGGATGCCGAACGCCTCGGGGTTGGGCCAGGGGATGTGCCAGAACGTGATGATCGTGGCGCGCGGCAGGCGCTCGTGCACCATGCGCGGCAGGAGCGCGAAATGGTAGTCCTGGACGAGGACGATCGGGTCCTTGGTGCGCGCCTCGTTCACGACGACGTCCGCGAAGCGCTGGTTGACCCGCTTGTAGTGCTCCCAATCCTCGGCGCGAAACACCGGCCGGGTGTGCGCGATGTGGCATAGCGGCCACAGGCCCTCGTTCGCGAAACCGTAGTAATAGCCTGCCTCCTCCTCCGGGGTCAGCCAGACGCGGCGGATCCGGTACGAGGGCTTCTCCGGAGGCACCATGACGTGGTCCTTGTCGTCGACCGTATCGCGGTCGGCGGAACCGGCGCCGTGTGCGATCCAGGTGCCGGAGCAGGCCCGCATCACCGGCTCGAGCGCGGTCACGAGCCCGCTCGCCGGGCGCTGGATCTCGATCACGTTGTTCTTGCGCCGCACGTGGATGTAGGGCTCGCGGTTGGAGACGATCAGGATCTCGTCGCCTTTCAGATCCTCGCGCAGGATGCGCCGCAGCGCGTCCGGGCCCCAACTCGTCTGGCTCTCGTCACGTCCGGCGCGTTCCGCTTCCAGATCGCGAACGAGCGCCTGCAAGTCGCGTGCGATCGGCCTGAGCTCGGGCGCGGTCCGCTTCAAGCTCTCGGGCGAGCGCGTCAACCCCTCGCCCGAAATGAGCGCCTTGATGCCCGCCATCCAGCCGCGCCAGCTGATCTCCGCGATCACCACGGTGATGAGCGCCACCACGGCGGCGATCGCGCCAAACACGTAGTAGATGTACTTCTTGGTGTCCTCGCTGCGGCGCTGCACGAAGCTCATGTCGTGCACGATGACCAGATGACCGACCACGTGGCCGTCGGTCTCGACGGGGTTGACCGCGACATGCAGCGGCCCGCGCGCATGCTGCAGGACGCGATTGCGCTCCGCCGCGAGCGCGGCGGCGTCGCAGCGCACGGCATCCGGAAACGCGCGCGTCGAGTAAGCGAGGGCGCTTTCGAGGTTGCAGAAGCCGATCGCGAACACGCGCTCGTCGCGGATGACGCGGTCGAAGAAGCGCGCCACCTTCGCTCGCGAGCGCTCGCGCACAAGATCGGCGAAGGGCTCCTGCACCGCGTTGGTGATCAGCGCCGAGCGGCGCTCGAGGTCCTGCACGAACCACTGCAGCGTCAGGCGGTCGACGAGCGGCACCACGGCGTACGCGATGCCCGCGAGCGCGAGGCCGAGAGGGACGATGAAGCGCAGGGACAGTCGCATCGGTTTGGGCTTTATTCAGGGCCTGCGCCGGATCGGAGTGCGATCCTGCGCGGCCGCGGCTCGCTGGCGACCCGCAATGATAACCGCCGTGCGATCCGGGCGCCAATCGCCTGCGGCTCCACGCTGCCGCGGCGCGCGGGTTCGCGCCGCGGCTATGACATCACGAGCAAGACGTGGACGCGGTAGGGGCCGTGCGCGCCGAGCACGACGGTCTGCTCGATGTCGGCCGTGCGCGAGGGCCCGGAGATGAAATTGACCGCGCGCGGCATGTGGCCATGCTCGGCGCGCAGCAGGTCCCAGCCGTCCTCCATGTGAGCGACGACGCGCGCGGCGCGAACCACCGCGATATGCGTCTCGGGCACGAGGCTGACGCTCGCCGGCGCCTCGGGACCGGAGACCAGCATCAGCGTACCCGTTTCAGCGAGCGCGCAGAACGCTCCGGTCACGCCGATCGGATCTTCGCCGCGGGCGGCGCGCGCTTCGAGTGCAAGGCCCGCTCCGCTCCAGTCGAGCCCCGCGAGCGCCGGCCACACGCAGCCGGCCTTCGGCAGTCGGCCGGCGTCGAGATATCGCGCCACGGCTGACGGCGCCTCCTCGATCGAGCGCACCCGTTCGCACGTGCTCGCGAGCGCCTGCGCGCGGGTTTGGAAGCGCTGCACGAGGTCCTCGGCGAGGCGCGGCAGCGGGCCGCGCGGATGGCGCCTCAGATAGGTCGTCAGCTGCTCGGCCTGCGCCGTCGACCCCGGCGCACCGCGGCCCTGGCGCTTGCGGATCGCCGCGAGAATTCTTTCGCGCGCGTTCATCGATCGGGGCGAATCGCCGCGCCCTCAATCCAGAGCCTTGACGATGTCCTCGATCACCTTCTTCGCGTCGCCGAAGACCATCATCGTCTTGTCCATGTAGAAGAGCGGGTTGTCGAGCCCCGCATAGCCCGCCGCCATGCTGCGCTTGTTCACCAGCACCGTCCTCGATTTGTGCGTGTCGAGGATCGGCATGCCGTAGATCGGGCTTCCTTTTTCGTAGGCAAGCGGGTTCACGACGTCGTTCGCGCCGAGCACGAGCACCACGTCGGTGGTGCCGAATTCGCCGTTGATGTCGTCCATCTCGTGCACGAGGTCGTACGAGACGTCGGCTTCCGCGAGCAGCACGTTCATGTGGCCCGGCATCCGGCCCGCCACCGGGTGCACCGCAAAGCGCACGTTCACCCCCTTCTCGATCAGCAGGTCGGCCATTTCGGCGACGGCATGCTGCGCGCGCGCGACGGCGAGACCGTAGCCCGGAACGATGATCACGCTCTCGGCGTTCGACATCAGGAAGGCGGCGTCCTCCGCCGAACCGGAACGCACCGTCTTGTCGGTGGCGCCCCCCGCCGCCGTTCCTTCGGCGGCGCCGAACCCGCCCAGGATCACGGAGAAGAACGCGCGGTTCATCGCCTTGCACATGATGTAGGACAGGATCGCGCCCGATGAGCCGACCAGCGATCCGGCGATGATCAGCATCGAGTTGTTCAGCGAGAAGCCGATACCCGCGGCCGCCCAACCGGAGTAGCTGTTCAGCATCGAGATCACGACCGGCATGTCGGCGCCGCCGATCGGGATGATGATGAGCACCCCCAGCACGAACGCAATCGCGGTCATCACCGCGAACGCCGTCCACGCCTTGTCCTCGGCGAGGAAGAACGCCGCGCCGAATCCGATCATCACCAGCGCGAGCGCGAGATTGAGCCAGTGCTGCCCCGGGAACACGACCGGCGCAGACGAGAAGAGCCTGAACTGCTTGCCCAGTCCCGCGAGCTTGCCGAAGGCGATGACCGAGCCGGAGAAGGTAATCGCGCCGACGAAGGTGCCGATGAAGAGCTCGAGCTTGTTGCCGGTGGGCAGCGGATCCGCGACGCCGAACGCGCTCGGGTTGTTCACCGCGGCGATCGCGATCAGCACCGCCGCCATGCCGACGAGCGAGTGCATCGCCGCGACGAGCTCCGGCATCTGCGTCATCTGCACCCGCCGCGCGACGATCGCTCCGATCGTGCCGCCGATGAGCATCGCGATCAGGATCAGATCCACCCGGCCGCGCGCGATCACCGCGATCGTCGTGACAATCGCGATCGTCATGCCGGCGATACCGAACAGATTGCCGCGCCGCGCCGTGGTCGGCGAAGACAGCCCCTTCAGCGCCAGGATGAAGCAAACCGAGGCGACGAGGTACCAGAGTGTGAGTTGATTCGCGCTCATAGCCGTTCGCCTCAGCCTTCTTTCTTGGCCGCCTTGGGCTCTTTCTTCTTGAACATCTCGAGCATCCTCTGCGTGACGAGGAACCCGCCGGCGACGTTGACCGAGGCGAGCCCGACGGCGATCACGCCGAGTATCGTGCCGAAATCGGTCTCGGCTGGCGCCGCGGCGAGGATCGCGCCGACGATGATCACCGACGAGATCGCGTTGGTCACGCTCATCAGCGGGGTGTGCAGCGCCGGGGTTACGTTCCAGATCACGTGGTAGCCGACGAATACCGCCAGCACGAAAATAACCAGGTTGATGACGGTAGGGTCTACGAATCCGCCCATGGCTAGCCTTTCTTCGTGACTTCGCCGTTCGCGCACGCGAGCGAGCCGGCGATGATTTCGTCCTCGCGGTCGATCTTGAACTCGCCGCTTTTCGCATCGAGCATCAGGGCGAGGAAATTGAGCAAGTTTCTCGCATAGAGCGCAGAAGCGTCGAAGGGAACGGTCGCCGGCAGGTTCGCGATGCCGACGATCTTGACGCCGTGCTTGACGACGATCTTGCCGAGCTCGGTGCCCTCGACGTTGCCGCCTTGCTCGACCGCGAGGTCGACGATCACCGACCCGGGCCTCATCGCCCTGACGGCATCGTCCTTGATCAGCTTGGGCGCGGGCCGGCCCGGAATCAGCGCGGTGGTGACGATGATGTCGGACTGCGTCGCGCGCTGGTGCACCGCTTCGGCCTGGCGGCGCATCCAGTCGGCCGGCATGGGGCGCGCGTAGCCGCCCTCGCCTTTCGCGATCTCGCGCTCCTCGTCGGTGAGGTAAGGCACATCGAGGAACTTGGCGCCGAGCGACTCGATTTGCTCCTTCACCGCGGGGCGCACGTCGGAAGCTTCCACCACCGCGCCCAGGCGCCGCGCGGTGGCGATCGCCTGCAGGCCCGCGACGCCCGCACCGAGCACCAGCACGCGCGCGGCCTTCACGGTTCCGGCCGCAGTCATCAGCATCGGGAAGAAGCGCCCGATCTCGGCCGCGGCGAGCACGACGGCCTTGTAGCCGGCGATGTTCGCCTGCGACGAGAGCACGTCCATCGACTGTGCGCGCGAGATGCGCGGCAGCCACTCCATGGCGAATCCGGTCACACCGCGTTGTGCAATCGCCTGCAGACCCGCTTGATTGAACGGCTCGAGCAGCCCGATCAGCGTGGAGCCGCTCTTGAGCACGCCGAGCTCGCCGTCCTCCGGCG
>JBFGLA010000081.1:0-9649 GCA_041576355.1 Burkholderiales bacterium | reverse complement strand
GAGATGGACAGTGTGCCGCGCCGGCAAGTAGGCTTCGCGCGAGCCCACGATCGGATTCCCGTGCCGTCGCTACGCCCCATCGAGCATGACATGTCGAACGCCGAGCAGAGCCCGAATGACGAGCTGCGCGCCTCGGAAGAACGCTTTCGCAGCCTGATCGAGCTCTCGACGGATTACTACTGGGAGACGGACGCCGAGCATCGCAAGACGCGCTTCGAGCACAATTCGAAGTATCGCTTGATGCGACCGGTGCCCGAGCAGCTCGGAACGCCGCGCTGGGATCGCCCGAATGTGTATCCGGACGCGGCAGGATGGGCCGCATACCGCGCCGCGGTCGAAGCGCGCAAGCCCATCGTCGATTTCGAGTACGCGCGGCTCAATTCGGCCGGCGAGCTGTGCTGGCGCTCGATCAGCGGCGAGCCGTTCTACAGCGCGTCGGGCGAATTTCTCGGTTACCGCGGCGTCGGCCGGGACATCACCGAGCGCAAGGAGGCGGAGCGGCGGCTGCGCGAATCGGAAGCGCGCTTTCGCACGCTCATCGAGCTGACCTCCGACTGGTACTGGGAGCAGGACGCCGAGTTGAGGTTCTCGCGGGTCGAGAGCCGAAATTTGTCGCGCCAAGAACTGGATCCCCCGAGCGAGCTGCTTGGCAAGAGGCGATGGGAGATCGGTTACGACAACGTGACCGAAGCGGAATGGGAGGCGCACAAGCGCCTGCTCGAGCGCCGCGAACCGTTCCGCGGCTTCATCGGCATCCAGCACAATCCGAACGGCGGCGTCAGATCCGCTTCCGAAGTGAGCGGCGAACCGATCTTCGACGCGGGCGGTCGCTTCGCCGGCTACCGCGGGGTCGGTCGCGACATCACCGATCGAGTCGCCGCGGAGCGCCGGGTGCGCGAGTTCAACGCGGAGCTGGAGGCGCGCATTGCCGAGCGCACGAGCGAGCTGCAAGGCGCGATTGCCGAGCTCGAGTCCTTCACCACGAGCGTGGCGCACGACCTGCGCGCGCCGCTGCGCTCGGTGGCGGGATTCGGGCAGATGCTGCAAGAGGACTACGGCGAGTCGCTCCCCCCGGCGGGACGCGACTACCTGCGGCGCATGCTTCTGGCGAGCGATCGCATGACTTCGATGATTGACGGACTGCTGGAGCTGTCGCGTCTCTCGCGCAAGGAGCCGCGCCGCAGCCGGGTCAACTTGTCCGCGCTGGCGGCGGAGATCCTGGTGCGCTTGCAGGAGGTCGAGCCGGAGCGCCGCGTTCAATTGTCCATACAGGCGGGGATCGAAGCCGACTGCGATCCGAGCCTGATCGTCGTCGTGCTCGAAAATCTGCTCGGCAACGCGTGGAAATACACGGCACGCGCGACGCGGGCAGAAATCGCTTTTGGCGGCCGCGACAGCGACGCCGGCGAGAGCGTGTTCTTCGTGCGCGATAACGGCGTGGGGTTCGACATGCGCTATGTGAGCAAGCTCTTCACCGCATTCCAGCGCCTGCACTCGGCGGACGAGTTTCCCGGCACCGGCATCGGGTTGAGCACCGCGCGCAAAGTCATCCAGCGCCACGGCGGGCGCATCTGGGGCGAGTCGCGCCCGGGGGATGGCGCGGTCTTCTGCTTCACGCTGGAACCGGGGCCGTCCGCAAGATAGCGCCGGACCGGACTCGGTTCCGGTACACTTCGCCGCCCCGGGGTCAGGAACTCACCAGCGGGGAATTGCGAACATGGCAGACGCATCGGTATTTCGGACCCGGGCGCTCGAGCGCGCGATCGCGGCGATCGTCGCCGCCGGCGGAAGCGAGCCGCGCGAGGCGCAGCTCGTCGCTTCGAACCTGGTTCTGGCGAACCTCACCGGGCATGACTCGCACGGGATCGGCATGATCCCGCGCTACGTCGCGGCGCTGCTCGAAGGCGGGCTGAAGGTCAACCGCCACCCCGAGGTGAAGCTCGACGGTGGCGCGCTGCTCGCGCTCGACGGTTGCGCGGGTTACGGCCAGGTCATCGGGCTCGAGGCGATGCAGCTCGCGATCGGGCGCGCGAAGGAGCACGGCTCATGCGTCATGACCCTCGGGAACTCGCATCACCTCGGGCGTATCGGGCACTGGGCCGAGATGGCGATCGCCGAGGCTCTGGTGTCGATCCACTTCGTCAACGTGATCTCGCACGCGCGTGTCGCACCGTACGGCGGCACGGATGCGCGTTTCGGCACCAATCCGTGCACGATCGGCATTCCGCTCCCGGGCGAGCCGCCGATGGTTCTGGACTTCGCGACCAGCGCGGTCGCGCAAGGAAAGATGCGGGTCGCGCACAACAAGGGCGAGCAGGTGCCTCCCGGGAGGTTGATCGACGACCGGGGGCGGCCCACGACCGATCCGCGCTACGTGGTGATCCCACCCTGGGGCGCGTTGCTGCCGTTCGGCGATTACAAGGGGTATGGCATCGCGGTGGCGTGCGAGCTTCTCGGCGGCGCGCTCACCGGCGGCGGTACTTGGCACTACGACGATCACACCCGGATGCGCGTGTACAACGGCATGCTCACCATCCTGATCGATCCGGCGCGGCTCGGCACGGCGGAGGCGTTCGCGCAGGAAACGCGGGCTTTCCTCGACTGGCTGCGGCGCTCTCCCCCGGCCGCCGGAATCGACAAGGTGCGCATCGCCGGCGAGCCCGAGCGCGAAACGAAAGCAAAGCGGGACCGGGAGGGAATTCCGGTGGATGAGACCACCTGGAGCGAAATCCTCGCTGCGGGCGAAAAGCTCGGCGTCTCCGCCGCCGCAATCGATCGTAAGGCGCGATCGGGCTAGGCTGTCTTGGTGAGGTCCACCGCCCGCTCGATGAGCGAGCGGTCGCCGCGCAGCTTGAACTTCGCGACCCTGTGGGTCGCGGTCTGCGGCAGCGAATCGACGAAGACCACGTAGCGCGGCACCTTGATCGGCGCCAACCGCGCCCGACACCAGTCGCCGATCTGCGCCGCGCTCACCGTTGCACCTGGTTTGGCGAGGATCGCGACCAGGATTTCGTCCTCGCCGAGCTCGGACGGCACCGGGATCGCGGCGCACTGCACGACCTCGGGGTGGTCACCCACGACGCGATCGATCTCCGCGCCGGAGATGTTCTCGCCGCGGCGCCGGATGATGTCCTTCTTGCGTGCAACGAAGGTGTAGTAGCCCTCGCGATCGCGCTTGACGAGATCGCCCGTCTTGAACCAGCCGTCCTGCATGGCGGCGGCGGTCTGCTCCGGATCCTTGTAGTAGCCCCGCATGAGTATGGGCGTGCGCACCCAAAGCTCGCCGACGGTGCCGTCGCCGACCTCGTTCCCGCTATCGTCGACCACGCGCAACTCGGCGAACTTCACGCCGGGATCCGGGTGCCGCGCGGCCAAGCCCATGCTTTCCGGGCGCTTCTCCCCGTCGAAGGGATTGTTGCAGGCCCCGGGGATTTCGGTCATGCCGTAGCCCTCGATGAGGACGGGTATCTTGAACTCGTCCTTGAACACCTTCTCCAGGTCGCGCGAGATCGGGGCACCGTAGACCGCGCGCAGCTTGTGGCGCGGATCGAACTCGTCGCGCGGGCGGCGCGCAAGAATGTTGCCGATCGCGGCGATGATGTTGACCTCGGTTGCCCCCGTCTCGGCGGCAAGCCGCCAGAACTGGGAGGCGGAAAACCGCGGTGCGATCACGAGGCTCGCGCCGGCAGCGAGCGTCCCCGCGATCGAGTAAAAGAGCGCATTGATGTGAAACATCGGCAGGATGCACAGCAGCCGGTCCTCCGGCTGCAGCCACATCCGGGCGACGAAGCCTTCACCCGCCAGCACGAAGTTCTTCTGGCTGTGCATCACGCCCTTCGGGAATCCCGTCGTGCCCGAGGTGTAGAGCGTGAGGCAGGTCGTGTCCGCCGGGGGATTCGCAGGCAGCGTCAGCCCGGGCGCTGCGCCGACGAGATCGTCGAGCGAGGGGACATCCGTGGCTTCGCCGTCCAGCAGGAAGAACCAAGGCGGGGGCGAGATTGGGCGAGTCGCTTCCCGCGCCACCGCGATCGTCGAGGGCAGGGCGGCGACCGCGCTGACGCCTGCATGGCGGAGGATATAGCCGGCCTCTTCGACGCCGAATTCGGGGTTGACGGGGACGAGAATCGCGCCGATGCGCGCCAGCGCGAAAACCAGGACTACGTAATTGGCGCTGTTGGTGGCCATTGCGCCGACGCGATCCGCGGCCTGGATCCCGCGCGCGGCCAGCGCGCGGGCGGTCGCCTCGACGCGTAGCGCGAATTCCGCATAGCTCGTTTCCCGCCCGGCGTACAGGAGCAGCGGCGCGGCGGGGTTCTTGCGCGCCCGGCTTGCAAGCAGCCCAGCCAGGGTGAGGTCGTGAGGCGGGTAAGCGTGCAGAACGTCGATCGGTCTCAGCATGGGCGAGGGCACGTTAGCACAGGGGTGCGGGCAGCCTGCTGCGCTTGAGAAGTCACTTTCATTAAAGATAAAAGTACATTGATTTAAATGATATTTTCTCTTTCGAGAAAATCTCTGGAGAATCTCGTGTAAGTCATTGTCTCAACGAGAAAAAATACACAAGCGGCCTTGACCCATCGCGCACTTTGGCTTAGAGTGGTTAAAGGTAGGAAAAAGTGGGGCAGCGTGGGTAGCGGTTCTCATCGCCACGCTCCCGCAAGGAAAAAGGGGCCATGGGTGGGAGCTTTCACGGTGCCGCGGTCGTCACGCTCGATGCGAAGGGCCGTATCGCAATTCCGACGCGCCATCGCGACGCACTGCTCGACGGCGGGGAATCGCTGGTTCTCACCGCGCATCCCGACGGCTGCGTGCTGATCTACCCGGAAACCGCCTGGGAGTCGGTGCGCGCGCGAGTCGAGTCGTTCCCGAGCTTTCATCCGCAGGCGAGCTGGTGGAAGCGCCTTCTGCTGGGCTTCGAGGATCATGTCGCGCCGGACGGCTCGGGTCGGGTCCTCCTTTCGGCGGCGCTGCGGCTGCACGCGAAGCTCGAGCGCCAGGCGATGATGGTCGGACAGGGCCGCTATTTCGAGCTTTGGGACAGCGGGGTTTGGGCGGCCAAGCTTGCGCAAGCGATACCCGGCTCCGGAGCGCCTCCGCCGGGCATGGAGGGCTTTTCCCTGTGACGGGACCGAGCGATGAGCGCGCCGATCCACCCGCCCGGCACGCCCGCCGGGTCGCACCGCCCCGTCCTTCTCGAAGAGGCGCTGCGCGCCCTGGCGATCCATTCCGACGGTATCTATGTCGATGGCACGTTCGGCCGCGGCGGTCACAGCCGCGCCATTCTGGATCGGCTCGGGCCCGGCGGACGCCTGATCGCGATCGATCGCGATCCCGAGGCGGTGAATGCAGCCGCATCGATCCGGGACCGGCGTTTTGGCGTGGCGCACGCGCGCATCAGCGAACTCTCGGCGGTGCTCGATGCGCAGGGCGTGCGCTCGGCCCATGGAATGCTGTTCGATCTCGGCGTGTCCTCGCCGCAACTCGAGGATCCGGCCCGGGGATTTTCGTTCCGCAACGATGGTCCGCTCGACATGCGGATGGATCCGTCGCAGGGGGTATCGGCGGCGCAATGGCTTGCCGCGGCGGCCGAACGGGACATCAGGGAGGTGCTCCGGGACTATGGCGAAGAACGGTTTGCTAAACAGATTGCAGCGGCGATTGTTGCTGCTCGGAGCAGCGGGCCCCTACACGGCACCCAGCAACTTGCCGATCTCGTGGGTGCGACGCTCGGGACACGGGAGCCGGGGCAGGATCCGGCGACGCGCACCTTTCAAGCTCTACGGATTCTCGTCAATCGGGAGCTTGAGGAAGTGTCGCTGATGCTGCCACAGGCGATCGAGCGGCTGGCGCCCCGCGGGCGCCTCGTCGTGATCGCGTTTCATTCTCTCGAAGACCGAATCGTGAAGCGCGCGCTCGCGGCCGCGGCGCGGGCGTCGCTGCCTCGACGTTTGCCGCTGCGCGCCAGCGAAATGCCACAACCGCTGGTTACGCTACTGGGCCGTGCGATCCGGCCCGCCGCAGCGGAAATCGAGGCCAACCCGCGCTCGCGCAGCGCCCGGATGCGGGTGGCCGAGCGTACTTCGGCTCGATTCGATCGCTCCTTCTTCAACCGGTTAGGGCCCGACGCGTGGCGAAGCTGAACCTCCTTCTCCTCGCGGTTCTCGTCGGCTGCGCGCTCGGGCTCGTCACCTCCACGCACTTCGCGAGAAAACACTTCTCCGAGCTCGAGCGGGCGCAGCAGCGCGAGCGCGAACTCGACGTCGAATTCGGCCAGCTTCAGCTCGAGGCGAGCACCTGGGGCCTGCACGCCCGGGTGGGGAGAATCGCATCGACGACCCTGGGCATGCGAGTTCATGACGCGCAGCGTATTCAGGTGATCGTTCCGCGGGACGGTGCGGTGTCGAAGGGGCGGGCCCGATGAGCCTCGCCACCGCGCGTACCCTGGTACGCCTGCCCGTTTGGCGGGCGCGAGTCGTTCTCGCAGGGTTCTTGGGGGCGTTTGTCGTGCTCGCCGCCCGCTCGGTCCACCTGCAGTCGCTCCAGACGGAGTTCCTCCAGGGCAAGGGCGAGGCGCGGTACTCGCGCGTGCTCGAGGTTCACGCGACGCGCGGCCGCATCCTCGATCGCAACGGCGAGGCGCTCGCCGTCTCCACTCCCGTCAAGTCGGTGTGGGCGATTCCCGCCGACGTGCACGCGGATGCCGCCCAGAAGCGCCGGCTGGCGAGCCTGCTCGGGCTCGACGTGCGTGAAATCGACAAAAGGCTCGCCGATACGTCACGCGATTTTGTCTACTTGCGGCGCCAGATCGCGCCCGATGCGGCCGAGAAAGTCGCCGCGCTTGGCCTGCCGGGCATCTACCTGCACGAGGAATACCGGCGCTACTACCCGGGCGGCGAGGTGAGCGCGCACGTCGTGGGATTCACGGGGGTGGACGGCGTCGGCCAGGAGGGCGTCGAGCTGGCGTTTCAGCCGCAGCTGGCCGGCAA
This sequence comes from Burkholderiales bacterium, assembly GCA_041576355.1. GTDB lineage: Bacteria > Pseudomonadota > Gammaproteobacteria > Burkholderiales > SG8-39 > JAOUFA01. The sequence goes on along the minus strand of JBFGLA010000081.1, from coordinate 2,666 downwards.
GCCCGGCAGCCGCCGGGTCATCAAGGACCGCCTGGGGAGCATCGTCGAGGACGTCGAATCGATCCGCGCGGCTCAGGATGGGCGCGACCTCGTGCTCTCGATCGACGGCAAGATCCAGAACCTCGCTTTCGCCGCCCTGAAGAGCGCGAGCGAGCAGCATCGCGCCAAGGCGGGCGCGCTCGTGGCGATCGATGTACGCACGGGCGAAATCCTCGCGCTCGCGAACGTGCCGTCGTACAACCCGAACAACCGCTCGCATCTGTCCGGATCGCAACTGCGTAATCGCGCTCTGACCGACGTATTCGAGCCCGGCTCGACCCTGAAACCCGTTACCGTGGCGCTTGCGCTCGAGCTCGGGCGGGTTACGCCCGAAACCCGCGTCCAGACGGGTTCGGGTCGAATGACGCTCGCGCAGTACACGATACACGATGCGCACCCGGGCGGAGCCATGAGCGTCGCCGAAGTGATCCAGCGATCCTCCAACATCGGCGCGGCGAAGATCGCGCTCGCGCTGCCGAAAGAGGAGATGTGGGAGTTCTTCCGGCGGATAGGATTCGGCGCGCCGCCGCAGCTCGAGTTTCCGGGAGAGGCAATCGGCAAGCTGCGCGACTACCGATCCTGGCGCCCGATCGAGCAGGCGACCATGGCCTACGGGCACGGCATTTCGGTCAGCCTGATGCAGCTTGCGCGCGCGTACACCGTCTTCGCACGGGGCGGAGAGCTGGTGCCGCTCACGCTGGTGCGCACTGCGACACCCGTCGCCGGGGCGCAGGTTCTCTCGGCGGAAACCGCGCGCGAGGTGGTGGCGATGCTCGAGCTCGCGGTGCAGCCCGGGGGAACCGCGCCGCGGGCGCGCATCATGGGCTGGCGCGTTGCCGGAAAGACCGGGACCGCGCACAAGCTGGAAAACGGAACCTATGCCCCGAACCGGTACGTGTCCTCATTCGTCGGCTTCGCGCCGGTGTCGAAACCGCGCATCGTCATTGCGGTCATGATCGACGAGCCGGCGGCCGGCGGCTACTACGGCGGCACGGTCGCAGCGCCCGTGTTCGCGCAGGTGATGCAGGGCGCCCTGCGGCTGCTCGGCGTGTCTCACGACGCGCCGCTCGATCGGCCGGAAGCGGGCTCACAGGCGAAGGAGAGCACCTAACGATGCGCGGGAGCGGGCCGGCGCGCGCAGCGCGGGGGTGCCAGATATACGCGTGGGAACGACCGTATCGGATCTCTTCGAGAATCTCGCGACGCAGGGCGCGATGATCGAGCGGCTGTGCGCTGACAGTCGCCGCTGCGCGCCCGGCGTCGCGTTCTTTGCCTACCCGGGCGAATTCGCGGACGGGCGCGCCTATATCGCCGACGCGATGCGGCGCGGCGCTGCCGCGGTGGTCTGGGAGCGCGAGGGCTACGCTTGGCCGGGCGAGTGGCGCGTTCCGAACGCTGGCGTTCAGGACCTGCGCCGCGAAGCGGGCTTCCTCTCGCACGCTTTTCATGGCCGTCCTTCCGAGTCGCTCTGGATGTGCGGCGTCACCGGCACCAACGGCAAGACTTCGTGCTCGCAATGGATCGCCGCGCTGCTGACGGCGCGCGGTGTGAGATCGGGTGTCATCGGCACCCTCGGCAGCGGGTTCCCGGGCGCTCTCGGCGCGCTTTCGAACACCACTCCGGGGGCGGTCGAGCTGCACGAGCTGCTCGCGACGCTGCGGCGGGACGGCGCGCAAGCGGTCGCGATGGAGGTCTCGTCGCACGCGCTCGTGCAGGAGCGCGTCAACGGGGTTGCGTTCGACTGCGCGCTTTTCACCAACCTGTCGCACGACCATCTCGATTATCACGGCACGATGGAGGCGTATGGCGCCGCGAAGGCGCGGTTGTTCGATGCGCCCGGCCTCGGCGTCGCCGTGCTCAACCTCGACGACGCGATGGGCGTGCGGCTCGCGCAAACGCTGCAGGCGCGGCGCGTGAGGACGATCGGCTACGGCTTGTCGACCGCGGCTGCCGTCCCGGGGACGATCGCGGAGTTCATCGCGGCGAAGGAAATCGTGCTCGAGCGCGAGGCGGTGAGGGTGCGGCTCGCGAGCACTTGGGGCGACGCCGATGTCCGGATCAGCCAACTGGGCCGCTTCAACGTCTCGAACGCGCTCGGCGTGCTCGGCTGCCTGGTCGCGTACGGCGTGCCATTCGCCGAGGCCGTACGCATGCTCGGCTCGCTTCCCGCGGTGCCGGGAAGAATGCAGGCGCTCGGGGGCGGCGCGCAACCGCTCGTCGTGGTCGATTACGCCCACACTCCCGACGCGCTCGACAAGGTGCTGCAGGCGCTGCGGCCGGTGGCCGAGGCGCGCGGCGGCGCGCTCGTCGCCGTGTTCGGCGCGGGCGGTGATCGCGATCCGTCCAAGCGCCCCGCGATGGGGGCGATCGCCTCCCGGCTCGCGGACCGGGTGATCCTGACATCCGACAATCCCCGCAGCGAAGATCCGCTCGCCATCATCGGCGCGATTCGCGCCGGCGCATCGAGTCCGTGCGCAGTCGAGCCCGCGCGCGCGCAGGCCATCGAGCGCGCGATCCGCGACGCGGCTGCCGAGGACGTGGTGCTCGTCGCAGGCAAAGGGCACGAGACCTACCAGGAGATCGCCGGCAAACGGCTGCCGTTTTCGGACGCGGACGCCGCGCGCGCG
>JBFGLA010000080.1:0-9697 GCA_041576355.1 Burkholderiales bacterium | reverse complement strand
TGCGCGCGTCGTAGCGCTCGGCCGCGGGACCGGTCGCGGCGAAGACGGCGGGGCGGGGTTGCAGTTCGACGTCGGCGAGATTTAGGATCGGGCGGGGCATGAGGAGCTCCTGGAGTCTAGGGCGGGAAGCTTAGCGGGCGGTGTCGGCGACTGGCTAGACGCGTGGCATCCGGCGCCCGAGAGCGCGTCACGGGCGAATGCCCGATCCTCGCGCTCAGCCGCACAACCTGAAAAAGGATAACCTGCCGTTCGGCCTTAGGGCCTTGTCTGATCCCTTCATCAACGCAAGAAACACATGGCCACTCCAGACTCCTCCACCGAAACCGCCGTGCTCCATCCCCGCGAAAGCCTGATCACCCTGACCCACGTGATCTACGCGCTGCACGCGTTCAGCGCCTTCACCGGCTTGCTGAGCCCGGCGCTGATCCTCACGGCCTTTCTCACCGGCTGGCCGTCGATCATCGCGGTGATCGTGAACTACGCGAAGCGCTCGGACGTGCGCGGCACCTGGCTCGATTCCCATTTCGGCTGGCAAATCCGCACTTTCTGGTACGCGCTCTTGTGGCTGGTGCTGGGCATGGTGGCCTTCCTCACGGCGATCGGCATTCCGCTCGCGCTGCTCGTCTGGGTCGTGACCGGCCTGTGGGTGCTCTACCGCATCGCGCGCGGCTGGATGGCGCTTTCCGAGCAGAAGCCGATGCCGACGCCGCAGTAGCGTTGACGCCGAGCCTACGCCCTCGAGGCGGCGCCGCTTTCGGCCGGCACAGGCGGCTTTGCCCGCAGCAGCCCCAGGCTCTGGAAGCGCAGGAACAACTCGCGGCAGGCCCAAGCGTCCGTGGCGGCGTAGGTCATCTGCGCCGCGGATAGTTGCAGCACGGCCCAGTTCGAGGTGCTCGCGCCTTTCGGAATGCGGAACCCGAGAAAAATCCCGGCGAGGTTGCGCACGCCGCTCTGGCCGAGGCCGCGGCGGCGCGCAATGACCCCCAGATCGAGCACGTTCTTCTCCACGAACGGAAACACCTGCTTGAGCGCGCGCAGATCGTTCGCCAGCGACACGCCGGCCTTGACGATGCGCGCTTCGGCCAACAGCTCAGCGAGAACCGGGAAGACCTCCGGACGGCGAAGCTGGAACAAGTAAACCGCGCGGGCCGTGGCTGCCTGCACGAGGCAGGGTAGATGGCTCTCACCCTTCCTGAACGCGGGCCGGGTCTCAGTGTCCAGCCCGACGACGCTTTCTTGCCGGAGGTCCGTCAGCGCCCGCTCCAGATCCTGCGGCGTCGCCACCACGTATAGCTTACCCGCATAGCGGCGGATGGGCAGTTTCGCCATCTCCTCCCGGGAAATCTTCCGAAGACCTTCGGCATTCGATTCGGCGGGAGGCAGGGAATTCATCAAACCATTCTATCCGGACGCACCGCTTCGCCACGCTTCGATCTCCGTCCTGTGCGCGGAATCGTGCTGGAACATGAAGCTCGGCATGTCGCACAGCGACACCTTTCCCACACCCTCCTGTGTACCGCTGCGGAGCCACGAGTCGGCGTCGATCCCTCGCAGCGCTGAGATATTTCTCTGGCGCGCTTCGGCGAACGCGATGAGGCCGCGTTCGAGAGACAGAGAGCGGTAGTCCCGCTCGATGGCGATCGCGGTACCGTCGAAATCCGGCAGCTGGGGATCCGGCTCGGACAGGAGTCTTTGAATTCGCACGCCGAACCCCTCGCGCTCCAGATCGGCCAGATGCCAGACTTGCTCGACCGGAGAGAACGCTCCGTCCGGCCCGGGAGTCCGCACTTCTTCTGGGCTCAAGTTGGAGAACTGGCTTCGCAAGTATTCGGACATCCCGGCTAGCGAAGCCAGCATTTCCTCTCGCTGCGCCGGGTCGAGACTCATGTATTGCACGGGATCTCCGATCAAGGTTTGGGTCGAGCTTCGCGATACTCGGGCAGACCGTCGGCCAGCTTGACCCACTGGAGCCGACTGCTCGTGCGCGTGTGATCGCGCGGCGGTAGCTGCTCTGGATTATCCAGGCTGCACGTCGTGACGTCGATCTCGTCCGCCGCGTCATCGTATTCGAAAGTGAGCTGGGTGCCGCAGCGAGGACAAAAACTGCGCGTTCCTTTGGGGGTCGATCTAAACCGGGTCGGAGCGCCCTGGGCGAACCGGAAGTCGGACTTGCGCACACTGAACCACGCGACGAACGGGGCACCGCTCATTCGGCGGCAGATCGAGCAGTGGCAGTTCGTCTCGTGAAAAGGTGTGCCCGTCGCCTCGTAGCGAATCGCGCCGCAGAAGCAGCTGCCTTTAAGCATGTCCATCGGCTCCGGCTGGAGAATACCCTCAGCGATAGGCTACCAGCACGTCGCAGCGGGCTTGCGACAGCACGTGCTTGGTGACGCTGCCGAGCAGCAGTTCCTCGACCATTCCGGCGCCGTGCTTGCCGAGCACGATGAGATCGGCGCCCTGTTCCACTTCCTGTTCCAGGATACGCGGCGCGGCGTCGCCATGTTTCACGACCGGGCGCCAGTTTGCAAGTGACGCATCAGCGGCTGCTTTCTTGAGGCGGACGAGCGCTTCCTGTCGGGCCGTGTCACGATGGTGCCGAATCAGGTCTTCCTCCACACCGGCGAAGCGCAGCTTGCCTTCGAAGGGCACCTCGAAGGCATGCATCAAGGCGAGCTCGGCCTCCGGGGCGATCGCCTGGGCCAGACGGACGGCGCCCTGGGACCAAGGCGAAAAATCCACCGGCACGAGCAGCCTGCGGTAAGCCTCGTGAGGCGGCTGCTTCACGACGAGGATGGGGCGCCGGGTCTTGCGAAGCAGGCGCTCGGCTGTCGCCCCCAGCAGCCAATGGCGCATGAATCCCGCGCCGCGCACACCCACGACGAGGAGGCTCGCGTCCAGGCGGTCCGCTTCGCCGCTGATGCGTTCCAGCACCGCTCCCTCGACCAGATGCTGCCCGGCTGTCACGCCGAGCGGTTCGCCGACATCGGCGGCCATCTGCGACAACCCTTCTCGCGCCTGCGACCGGATGCGCTCCTGCAGCGCCTGACTATCCTCGCCGAAGAGGCGCTTCAGCTCGTTGAGCGCGCTCTTCTCCAGCACGTGCACGAGCTCGAGTCGCGCACCGGTCTCGCGGGCCAGCATGGCCGAGCGCTGGACGGCATGGCGCGACGGCGCGGAAAGGTCGGTGGCGGCAAGCAGGGTGTGCAGGCGGTTCATGGAGCGTTCTCCGGCAGGTCGAGTGCATCGGTGAGCATCTGGGCGGCGTGGTCTGCGGCATCGAGGAAGGGATTGATGACTTTGGTCGCGCCGGCAGCGTGCAGCGTCTGCCGATGGGTTTCATCGCGCACCACGCCGGCGACGCGTCCGGCCAGTTTCAGTTCCTTCAGCGCATGGAGCAAGGTCCGGTTCGCCTCCCAGGTCGGCAGGGTGGTGACGATCCAATCCGCCGTCGCGAGCGGCAGCGTATCGAGAAGCGCCGCGTCCTCGCCGTCGCCGAAGCGCACGGAAAATCCGCGCTGGCGCAGCCGCCGCACGGTTTCGGGGTCGAAATCCACGCCCATCACCGCGACCCCGTTCTCCTTGAGTCGGGAGAGCAAATGCTCGCCGTATCGTCCCAGGCCGAAGACGATGACTCGGGGCTGCGCTTCAGGCTGTTTCTGCCGCTCCATTGCAAGTTCCCGGTGCGGCCGGCGCCGCTCGAAGACGCCGAGCCAGGGCCCCAGGCGTTCATAGAGCGGCTGGGAATAGATGATCATGTACGTGGACAAGGCGATGGTGACTACCCCTACCAAGGTCGTAAGCCCCAGCGCGTCCAGGCCCACGTGCCCGAGCGAGATGCCCATGGCGACGAAGATGATGGAGAACTCGCTGATCTGCGCCACCGTCAGCCCGGCCATGAATCCCGTGCGCTTGCGGTAGCCCATCGCGCCCATGATGGCCATGACGATGAGCGGGTTGCCGATCAGCACGAACAGCGACAGCACCGCGGCCGGCCACAGCTCGCTGCCCAGGGTGGAGAAATCGAGCCTCGCGCCGAGGTCGATAAAGAAGAACAGCAGCATGAAATCGCGAATGCCGGTGAGCCGCGCGCCGACGGCATCGCGGAAAGGGGTCGAGGCGAGCGAGAAGCCCGCGAGGAACGCTCCCGCCTCCTTGGAGAACCCGGCCCATTCTCCGAGCGCGGCGAGCGCCGTGCCCCAGGCGATGGCGAAGATGAGCAGCAGCTCCTGCGAGCGCGCCATGAGGCGGGTAAGCGACGGCAGCACGTAGCGCATCAGCACATAGAGCACCACCGCAGCCGCCAGCACGCGAGCGCCGACGGAAGCGGCCACCGGAAGCCATGCCGCTTCGCTTCCCTCCGTAGTCCGCAGCGCGCTCATCGCCATCATCGCCAGCACGACGGCGATGTCCTGCACGATCAGGAAACCGACCGCGATGCGCCCGTGCAGGGAATCGAGTTCCCGCTTGTCGGAAAGCAGCTTGATGATGATGATGGTGCTGGAAAAAGTGAGCGCCACCGCCACGTAGAGCGCCGAAAGCCAGTCGCGGCCCATCGCGAGAATCAGCACATAGCCGATCGCGATCGTGAAAGCCAGCTGTCCCAGTCCGGTGGCGAGCGCGACCGGCCCGATGTGGCGCACGTGCGGGATGTCGAGCTTGAGTCCCACGAGAAACAACAACACCGCGACGCCGATCTTGGCGAGGAGGTCGATCTCATCGTGCGCCTTGACCAGCTCCAGCCCCGCCGGACCCACCGCGATGCCGACCACGATGTAGGCGATGAGCACGGGCTGGCGCAACCGCACCGCCAGGGCGCCCACGACCGCGGCGATCAGAAGCAGCAAGGCGAGTTCAGCAAAAGGTCCGGGCACGGTCAGACCGCTCTCTCCGACTACCAACCAAGCCGCGGCCGGCGGCGGCAAAAGCTCAGCGGCTCGACCCTTCGACAGCTTGCGCTTCGGGAGGGTTCGCCTCGATCTGCGCGGGCGTATACCACCCGAGCTTACCGCGTAGCCGCACGACTTCGCCTACGATAAGGAGCGCCGGGGGCTTTACGCCTTCGCCTGCGACGAGAGCGGGCAGGGTCGCGAGGGTGCCGGCGACGACCCGCTGCTTGGGCAGGGTCGCCTTCTCCACGGCGGCGGCGGGCGTGTCGGCGCGCAGCCCGTGCTCGACGAGCTTCGCGCAGATGAGAGCGAGCCCGCGCACGCCCATGTAGATCGCCAGGGTTTGCCGCGGCCGGGCAAGGACGTCCCACGCGAGGTCGAGCGATCCGTCCTTGAGGTGCCCGGTCACGAACACGCACGACTGCGCGTATTCGCGATGGGTGAGCGGGATGCCAGCATAGGCCGCGGCGCCGGTCGCCGCGGTGATGCCGGGAACGACTTCGAACGGTATGCCGTGCGCGGCGAGGGTCTCGATCTCCTCCCCACCGCGCCCGAAGACGAACGGATCGCCGCCCTTCAGGCGCAGCACGCGCTTGCCCGCGCGCGCGAGCTTCACCATCAGCTCGTTCAAGGCGTCCTGGCGGATGGTGTGGTTGTCCTGCTCTTTCCCGACGTAGATGCGCTCGGCGTCGCGCCGCACGAGGTCGACGATCGCCGGGGCGACGAGGTGATCGTAGAGGACGACGTCGACGTTCTGCATCACGCGCAGCGCGCGCAAGGTGAGAAGGTCGGGGTTCCCCGGTCCGCCGCCGACGAGGTAGACCATGCCCTGCGGCACTTCGCCCGGCGTCCCGAGCGCCTTTTCCAGCGCGGAGACAGCCTCTCGCTCGCGGCCGGAGAGCACCATCTCGGCGATCGGGCCGTCGATCACCTTCTCCCAGAAGCGGCGCCGCGCGTCGGGATCGGGGTCGCGCGCCTTGGAGGCGGGACGAAAGCGCGCGGCCAGCGCGGCGAGGCGCCCGAACGCCGTGGGCACGACCGCCTCGATCATCGCCCGCAGCTTGCGTGCGAGGACCGGCGAGGCTCCCCCGGTCGAGATCGCGATCTGCACCGGCGAGCGGTCGACGAGCGAAGGCATGATGAAGCTGGACAGTGTGGCGTTGTCGGCGACGTTGACCGGGATATGCAGCGCGCGCGCGGCGGTCGAGACCGATTCGTTCACCGCCGGATCATCGGTCGCCGCAATCGTAATCTCGGCGCCGACCAGGTCGCCCGGCTGGAAGCGCTTCGCCTCGTGGCGCAGCGCACCGAGCACCGTCAGCTCGGCAAGCCGCGCGCACAGCTCGGGGGCGATCACGGTTACGCGCGCGCCCGAGCGCAGCAGCGTCTCGGCTTTCAGCGCCGCGACGGCGCCGCCACCGACCACGACGGCGGGCTTCCCGCGCAGGTCGAGGAAGGCGGCGAAATAGGCTCTATCGGCGGCAGGGGCCGGACCGGTGGACTCTGGCATGCAAACTTGTTCCGCGTCGAGCGCATCCTCGCGGACCGCAGCGGCGTGGCGTTTGATCCAGGTTAAGTTTTGGCGTGCGCGTTGCCGGCAATCTTCGCACATGTCGCGTGACGTATTTCGACTCGCCCTTGTCGTGCCCGCGTTCTGGATCGCCGCCTCCGCCTCGGCGGCCGACGCGCGGCGCGCGGAACTCCTCAACCTGGTGCGCCAGGACTGCGGCTCGTGCCATGGCCTGACGATGAGGGGCGGGCTCGGCCCGCCGCTCCTGCCCGCGCGGCTCTCCGAAAGGGACGACGAGGCGATGGTCTTCACCATTCTCAACGGGCGCCATGGCACGCCGATGCCGCCGTGGCGCGATTTTCTTTCCGAGCCCGAAGCACGCTGGATCGTCGAGGTGCTGAAGAAAGGGCTGCCCGATGAGCGTTGAGCGGGGCACGATCGTGGCGCTCGCCGCGCTGCTTGCGGGCTGTGCCGCGAATCCTGCGCCACGCGGCACGGGCGACTTGGGTCTCATCGTCGAGCGCGCTGCGGGACGCGTGACGCTCGTCGAGACGAGCGGGCGCTCGGTGCTCGCCCGTATCGAGGGGCTGGGCGATCTCTCGCACGCCTCGGCGGTGTACTCGCGCGACGGCCGCTACGCGTATGTGTTCGGCCGCGACGGCGGCCTGACGAAGGTCGATATGCTGCGCGCACGGGTCGAACGGCGCGTGATCCAGGCGGGCAACGCGATCGGCGGCGCGATCTCGACCGACGGGCGCTTGATCGCGGTGGCGAACTACGATCCGGGCGGGATCCGGATTTTCGACGCCGCGACGCTCGAGCCGTTGTCCGAAGTGCCCTCGACCTTCGGTGATGGAAAGTCGCGCGCCAAGGTGGTCGGAATCGCCGATGCGCCGGGCAACCGCTTCGTCTTCAGTCTCTTCGAAGCAGGCGAGATCTGGCTCGTCGACGCCTCCGACCCGCGCCGGCCCGGCGTCACGAAATTCGAGAAAATCGGCAAGCAGCCCTACGACGGGTTCGTCACGCCGAACGGCCGCTACTACATCGCGGGCCTGTACGGCGAGGATGGCCTCGCGCTCGTCGACCTGTGGCATCCGCAGGCGGGCGCGCGCCGGGTCCTGGACCAGTACGGCCGCGGCGAGGAGCCGCTGCCGGTCTACAAGATGCCCCACCTGCGCGGCTGGGCGGTCGCCGGACGCTATGCGTTCCTCCCCGCGATCGGCCGCAACGAGGTGCTGGTTCTCGACACCGTCACCTGGACCGAGGCCGGGCGCGTCGCGGTGCACGGCCAGCCGGTGTTCGCGGTGGCGCAGCCCGGCGGGCGCCGCGTGTGGGTGAACTTCGCTTTTCCGAAGAACGACGTCGTGCAGGTGATCGATGTTCCCGAGCTGCGCGTGGTCAAGGAGCTGCGCCCCGGGCGCGCGGTGCTGCACCTGGAGTTCACGCCGCGCGGCGAGCAGGTCTGGGTCTCCTCGCGCGACGACAACGTGGTGGTCGTGTACGACACGGCGAGCTATGCCGAGACCGCGCGCCTCACGGCCGACAAGCCGAGCGGAATCTTCCTCGCCGCGCGCGCCGCGATGACGGGGTTCTGACGTGCTGGAGGCGACCGAGTTCACGCTGCTCAACCGCTATCAGCGCGGCTTTCCGCTCGTGCCGCGGCCGTACGCGGAGATCGGCCGCGAGCTGGGCACGGACGAAGCCGCGGTGATCGCAACCTACCGGCGGCTCGCCGCGCTCGGCGTGCTCAGCCGCGTCGGCGTCGTTTTCCGGCCGAACCGGGTGGGCGCGAGCGTGCTCGCCGCGCTCGCGGTTCCGGATGCCGACCTCGAGCGCGTGGCGCAGATCGTGAGCGCACAGGCCGAAGTCAACCATAACTACGAGCGCGAGCATCGCTACAACCTCTGGTTCGTCGTCGCGGCAGCGGACGTGGATGCGGTCGAGCGGGCGTTGACCCGCATCGAGGCGGCGACGGGGCTTGCGGCGCTGCGCCTGCCGCTGGTCGACGAATACCACATCGATCTCGGATTCGATCTGACGAGCGGCCTCGCGCCGCGCTGCGCCGTCGACCTCTCGCGCGAGGCGCCGGCGCTGGGCGATACCGAGCGCACGCTGGTCGCAACGTTGGCAGACGGCATACCGCTCGAGCCCGAGCCCTATGCCGCGCTCGGGCGCGCCTGCGGGCTCGATGCCGCGGCGGTGCTCGCGCTACTGCGCGACTGGCTCGGGTGCGGCATGGTGCGCCGCATCGGCACCGTCGTGCGCCACTGGCAGCTCGGCTTCCGCGCCAATGCGATGACCGTATGGGACGTTCCCGACGAAATCGTGTGGGAGGCGGGAGCACGGCTCGCGGCGCAGGCGGGCGTGACGCTTTGCTACCGGCGCGAGCGGCGACCCCCGCACTGGCCCTACAACCTCTTCTGCATGGTGCACGGGCGGCTGCGCCGGCCGGTGCTCGACCTGATCGAGCGGCTGACGCAGAGCGCCGGGCTCGAGCGCTTTCCGCGCGAGGTGCTCTTCAGCCGGCGCTGCTTCCTGCAACGCGGCGCGCGCTACGCCGCTGAAGCGGCCTGAGACGGCGGCGTGGATACGCTCGATCGCGCCATCGTGAACGGCTTGCAGCACGGGTTTCCTCTGTGCGAGCGGCCGTTCGCCGAGGCCGCCGCCGGGCTCGGCTGCGACGAGGCGACGTTGATCGAGCGCATCCGGGCGCTGCTCGAGGACAAGACGCTGACTCGCTTCGGACCGCTCTACGACGCCGAGCGCATGGGCGGGGCGTTCACGCTGTGCGCGATGAGCGTGCCGGCGGGGGAGTTCGAGCGCGTCGCCGCCCAGGTGAACGCGCGGCGCGAGGTGGCGCACAACTACGAGCGCGCGCACCGCTTCAACATGTGGTTCGTCCTCGCCGTCGCGCGGCCCGAAGAGATCGAGCGCGTGCTGCGCGAGATCGAGCGCGAGACCGGCTACGCGGTGCTCGAGTTTCCGCGTCTCGCCGAGTACTTCATCGAGCTCAAGCTGGAAGCGGCATGACCGTGCCGGGCGAGCTCGATTTACGCATCGTGCGCGCGACACAGGCGGGGCTGCCGCTCGTGCCGCGGCCCTACCACGCGATCGCAGAAAGCGTGGACGCGTCGCCCGAAGCCGTCATGGAGCGCCTGCGCGCGATGCTCGCAGACGGCCGCATCCGCCGGATCGGCGCGGTGCCGAACCACTACGCGCTCGGCTACGCGGCGAACGGCATGTCGGTCTGGGACGTGCAAGACGAGGCGGTCGACGAGCTGGGGGCGAAAGTCGGCGCGCT
>JBFGLA010000079.1:0-9878 GCA_041576355.1 Burkholderiales bacterium | reverse complement strand
TCGCCGCCGCGCTCTCCGAGGCGGGCCTTAGCAAGGTGCGCGCAGTGATCGCGCTCGAGATCGCGCTGCGGGAACTGGAGACGTTCTCCTTTTCGCGCGACCCGGAGAACTACGCGTTCGCGATCTACGGCGCGCCGGATGCGAGGGCGCCTTGGGGCTGGCGCCTCGAGGGCCACCATCTGTCGCTGCATTTCACGCTCGCCGACGGCAAGGTGCTGGCGACGCTGCCGCAGTTCGTCGGCGCAAATCCGGCTGAAGTGCCGCGCGATATCCCCGGCGGGCCGCGCAGGGGCGAGCGCGCGCTTTCGGAGGAAGAAGACCGGGCGTTCGAGCTGCTGCGTAGCCTGAGCGACTCGCAGCGCAAGACCGCGGTTTTCAGCGACCGCAGCTACGGCGATATCGTCACCGGCAACGCCGCCAAGGTCGATCCGCAGGAGCCCGCCGGTATCGTATTCAAGGACTTGGACCGCAAGCAGCAGGCCCAGCTTCTGCGCATCATCGACGCATATGCCGCCGTGGTCGAACCGGCGCTCGCCGCACAGCGCCTCGAGCGGGTCCGCTCGGGCGGGCTGGATGCGATCCGGTTCGGATGGGCCGGGGCGCAGGACCGCCGCGCCGCCCACTACTACCGCATCCAGGGTCCGCGGTTCCTAATCGAGCTCGACAACCGCGGCGGCAACCACATCCATTCGGTGTGGCGCGACTTCAACGACGACTGGGGCCGGGACATCCTGTCCGAGCACTACCGGCGCACGGCGGGCACCGGGCACCGGCACTGAGCGCGGCGCTCGGTGCGCGTGCATAGTTCCTGAACCGGGCCTGTGCTGCTACCATCCCGCTACCCACAAAGGAGGAGAACATGAAATTCCGACGGGTACTCTCGGGAATTGTCATCGGCACCGCGTTCGCTTCGCTTTCGCCCAGCGCGGGCGCGCAGCAGATCAACCTCAAGCTACATCATCTGCTTGGACCCAAGTCGCCCGCGCACATGCACATGCTCGCGCCTTGGGCCGAGCGCGTGGAGAAATCCTCGGGCGGCAAGGTGAAGATCGAGATATTCCCGTCGATGTCGCTCGGCGGCAAGCCGCCGCAGCTCATCAACCAGGCGCGCGATGGCGTGGTCGACATTATCTGGACGGTGAACGGCTACACCGCGGGCCTCTTCCCGCGCTCGGAAGTGTTCGAGCTGCCATTCGTGCACACCAACAGCGCGGTGGCCACCAACCTCGCCATGCGCGACATGTACGACGAGTACCTGAAGGTCGAGTACAGCGGGGTGCATCCACTTTTCCTGCACGTGCACGCGGGCCAGGCCATCCACATGGTGGACAAGGAGGTGCGCAAGCCCGAAGATCTTGCCGGCCTGAAGATGCGCATCCCGACGCGCACCGGCGCCTGGATTATCGAGGCGCTGGGCGCATCGCCCGTGGGCATGCCGGTGCCGGACCTGCCGCAGGCGCTCTCCAAAAAGGTCGTCGACGGTGCGTTCATTCCCTGGGAGATCATCCCGCCGCTCAAGCTTCAGGACATGACCAAGTTCCAGATCGAGGGCCCGAACCGCGTGCGCTTCGGCACCACGACCTTCCAGGTGTCGATGAACGAGGCGCGCTGGAAGTCGCTCCCGGCCGACGTGAAGAAGGCATTTACCGACAACTCGGGCGAGGCCTGGGTGCGCGAAGTCGGCCAGATCTGGACCAAGTCGGAGGATGTCGGCATCGATATGGCAGTCAAGGCCGGCAACAAGCATGTCCAGTTGAGCGATGCCGAGCTCGAGGTGTTCAAGCGCAAGCTCGAGCCGGTGGTCGACCGCTGGATCGAGGAAGTCAAGGCGAAGGGCATCGACGGCCGGGCGCTGGTCACGGCCGCACGCGCGAACATCGCGAAGTATTCGCGCTGAGCGCATGCAGGGCGGCGCGCGGCTCGGGGCGCTGCGGTGACCGGGCTCGCGCGCCGGGTCATCGAGGCGTGGGCGCTGCTGGGCGGTGCGGTTCTGCTCGCGATCGCCGTGATGAGCACCTGGAGCGCGACCAGCGGCTTCGTGTTCAGCAAGCCGCTCCCGGGCGATGTCGAGCTGGTCGAGATGTTCGTCGCCATCTCGGTGTTCATGTTCCTGCCCTACTGCCAGATGACCGGCGCCAACGTCACGGCGGATATCTTCACCGCCCATGCCCGGCCGCGCACCATCGCCTCGCTCAAGCTGCTCGCCGCGGCGATCGCGGTCGCCTTCAGCGTGCTGCTCCTGCAGCGCATGTACGCGGGTCTGCTCGACTACCAGCGGTACGTGGAAACGACGACGATCCTGCGCATCCCGATCTGGTACGCCTACATCCCGGCCCTGATCTCCCTCGTGCTGCTCGCCATCGCGTCCCTGATCTCGGTCCGGGACGGGGTCGACGAGTGGCGACACTCGACCTGAGCCGAGACACCCGCGGTGGAACATAGCCTGCTGATCGGGCTGTTGGGTCTCGTCGCGCTCGTCGCGCTGATCGCGATCCGCCTGCCGATCGCCTACGCCATGATCGTCGTCGGCGGCGTGGGCACGATGATCCTCACCGATCCGCGGATCTTTCTCGCGCAGCTCAAGAACCTCGCGTACTCGCAGTTCTCGATCTACGACCTGTCGGTGCTGCCGATGTTCGTGCTGATGGGAAACCTTGCCACGCATGCCGGCCTGAGCCGCGACCTGTTTCGGGCGGCCAATGCCTGGCTCGGCTGGCTGCGGGGCGGCGTCGCCATGTCGGCGATCGCCGCTTGCGCCGGGTTCGGTGCGGTTTGCGGCTCCTCGCTCGCGACGGCATCCACCATGGGGCAGGTGGCGCTGCCCGAGCTGCGCCGCTATCGCTACAGCCCGACCCTTGCGACCGGCACGCTCGCCGCGGGCGGCGTGCTGGGTATCCTGATCCCGCCCTCGGTGGTGCTGGTCGTGTACGCGATCGTCGTCGAGACGAGCATCGTCAGGATGTTCATCGCCGCCTTCGTTCCGGGGCTGATCGCGGTGCTGTTTTTCCTCGCTACGATCGCGATCTATGTGCGCGTGCGGCCGAACGCCGGACCGCCCGGGGACCGGGTCCCGCGCCGGGAGTTCATCGAGGCGACGGTCCGAGTCGGCCCGGTGGTGGCGATCTTCGGCATGGTGATCGGCGGCATCTACTTCGGGTTCTTCAATCCCACGCCGGCAGCGGCGGTCGGTGTGTTCCTCGTTGCCGTGTTCGGGCTGGCGCGGCGCCTGGTCGGCTGGCGCGAGATCAAGGCGGCGCTGCTCGACACCGCCAAGACCAGCGGCATGATCTATCTGATCCTGTTCGGCGCGCAGATCCTCAACATTTTCATGGCGCGCGGCGGGGTGCCACAGGCGGCGGCCGAGATGATGGCGAGCTCCGGACTGCCGCCGATCACAGTCCTGGTGTTGCTGCTTCTTGCCCTGATCGTGCTCGGCTGTCTCATGGACAGCCTGTCGATGATCCTGCTGACCATCCCGTTCTTCTGGCCGGTGATCTCAGCGATGGACTTCGGCATGAGCCAGGACGATCTCAAGATCTGGTTCGGCATCCTGGCGCTCATCGTGGTCGAGCTCGGACTCATCACGCCTCCGGTCGGAATGAACGTGTTCGTCATCAACGCGCTGGCGAGCGATGTGCCGATGCGCCAGACCTTCATCGGGGTGATGCCGTTTTTCGTCGCCGAGCTGTTCCGCGTCGTTCTGCTGGTGTCGTTCCCCGCGCTGGCGCTGTGGCTGCCAAAACTGCTGGCGGGCTGACCCCGGGCGCGCGTTCCGCCCCGCGGGAATTCTTTCTTGGGGGAGGATTCCAGTCCGCCGCGTCTTCGCGGCGCGGTCGAATCCAGAGCCTGCCGTTGGTACATGCTTTGCCGGCGAATTGACCTGTGTTACCGTATCCTCGCATAACAAGACAGAATGGGATGAGTCCGAAATAGGAGGGTGCACATGCGCGTATCTCGTTATCTATTAGGCTGCACGAGTGCGGCCGCCGTAGTGTTGGGTGCGGTTTCGAGTCACGCTACAGCAGCGGATTCGGTGGAGGACTTCTACAAGCGCAAGACGATCACGCTTTACATCGGCTTCAGCGCGGGCGGCGGCTACGACACTTACGGAAGGACCGTGGCGCGCCATTGGAGCAACCATATTCCCGGCAAGCCGAAGATCATCGTCAAGAATCGGCCGGGCGCGGGAAGTCTGGTGCTCGCCAACGAGCTCTATAACGTTCTGCCCAAGGACGGCTCGGTGGTGGCCGTCATCGCGCGGGGCATGGCGATGGAACCGCTCCTCGGCAACGAAAAGGCGCAGTTCGACGTCAGGAAATACAACTGGATCGGCAGCGCCAACAACGAGGTAAGCATCTGCGTGTCATGGCACACCACCTCGGTCAAGACGATCCAGGATTTGCTCAAGACCGAGATGATCGTCGGGGGAACCGGCCCGGGGGCCGATACCGACGTCTTCCCCAAGGTCATGAACAACATCGTCGGAACGAAGCTCAAGCTTATCACCGGATATCCGGGCGGCAACGACATCAACCTCGCGATGGAGCGCGGTGAGGTCCAGGGCCGCTGCGGATATTCCTGGTCGAGCGCGAAATCGCGCAACGCCGAGTGGCTCGAACAGAAGAAGATAAACATCCTCGTTCAAATGTCGCTGGAGAAGCACCCGGACCTGCCCAACGTGCCGCTCATCATGGATTTTGCGAAGGATGAGGACGACACCAAGGCGCTGGAGCTCATTTACGCCCGCCAGGTCATGGGCCGGCCATTCGTCGCCCCGCCTGACGTACCCGCCGACCGCGCCAAGGCCTTGCGCGACGCGTTCATGGCGACGATGAAGGACCCGAAGTTCCTGGCGGACGCGGAGAAACAAGACCTCGAGATCACACCGGTGTCGGGTGCCGGGATCCACAAGCTCATCGACCGGATCTACACCAGCTCACCGCGCGCGATCGCCCTGGCCAAGGAAGCCGTGACGAGCGAGAAGAAGACGCAGATCACGAAGAAGGACATACCGGTCAATACCGTAAGCGCAACGATCGCCTCGGTCGAGGATGGCGGTCGGGAGATCCATTTCAAGGTCAAGAACGAGGTCCATCAGGTCTCGGTCAGCGGATCGCGCACGAGCGTGAGCGTCGGCGGCAAGGAGAGCTCGCGCGGCGCCATCAAGGAAGGCATGATGTGCGACGTGAGCTACCAGGGAGACGGGTCGGAGGCGAAAAAGATCGCCTGTAAATAGAAAGCGCCGTAGCGGCCCCGAGCGCGTGCGCAAGGACCGCGCTCGGCCGGAGGACGAAAGCTGGCGTCGCTTTACGCTGCAGCGCCTAGCTTTGCCCTCTCGCGCGGCGGGCGGGGTCGCCCGCTCACGGCAGACTTCGACTACGAGAAGCGCCAAGTCTGGGAGATCTAAGCATGCTTGAAATGGCAGGAATGGCGCTGCTCGCCTTGCTCGAGCCCATGCGCCTGTTCTTTCTCGCTTGCGGCGTGTTCGTCGGACTCGCGCTGGGCGTGATTCCCGGGCTCGGCGGGATCATCGGGATGGCGCTGCTGCTCCCGTTCACGTTCGACATGGACGCGTACAGCGCGTTCGCATTCCTGCTCGGCATGGGTTCCGTGACCGCCACCTCGGACACGATCCCGGCGATCCTGTTCGGCGTGCCCGGGACGGCAGGATGCGCCGCGACGATACTCGACGGCCATCCGCTCGCAAAACAGGGACAGGCCGGACGGGCACTGGGTGCCGCTTACAGCGCTTCGCTGATCGGCGGCATATTCGGTGCGTTGTTGCTCGCCGTCAGCATTCCCGTTCTTCGGCCGGTGATGCTCTATCTGGGCTCGCCGGAACTGCTCGCCTTCGCGATCTTCGGTTTGTCCATGGTCGCGGTGCTAAGCGGCGGCACGCCGCTGCGCGGCCTGGCCGCCGCCGGATTCGGGATCATGATCGCGATGGTCGGTTCCGATCCGCAAACGGGGACCCTGCGCTGGACGATGGACACGCTCTATCTCTGGGACGGCATGCCCCTCATCCCGGTCACGCTCGGCTTGTTCGCTCTTCCGGAGCTCGCCGATATCGCCATCGCACGCGCGAAGATCGCCTCGAACGCCAGTGGAGATGTTCGTTCCGGACAGTGGCAGGGCGTAAAGGACACCTTCAAGCACTGGTGGCTCGTCATCCGTGTCTCATTTCTGGGTTCGGCGCTGGGCGCCGTTCCGGGAATCGGCGCGGCGATCATCGACTGGATCGCTTATGGGCACGCCGCGCGCACCGAGAAAGGCGCCTCGCAAACCTTCGGAAAGGGAGACATCCGCGGCGTGCTCGCATCGGAAGGCTCGAACAACGCCAAAGAGGGCGGGGCGCTCGTGCCGACCATCGCTTTCGGTGTTCCGGGCAGCGCGTCGATGGCGATTCTCCTCGGCGCGTTCATGATTCACGGCCTCGTTCCCGGGCCCAACATGCTGAACGAGCATCTGGACGTGACCTACACCATGGTCTGGAGTGTCGCGCTCGCCAACATCCTCGGCGCGGGCATCTGCTTCATGTTCAGCAACCAGTTCGCGAAAGTTGCCCAGCTCCGCTACACCATCATCTTGCCGCTGATCCTGACCGTAGTTCTCATTGGCGCGTATCAGGGTTCAAGGCAGTGGGGAGACTTGTTCACCCTGCTGGCGTTCGGCGTGCTGGGCTGGATCATGAAGCGCATGAAGTGGCCCCGGCCGCCGCTGATACTCGGCTTCGTGCTGGGCGGTATCGTCGAGCGCTATCTCTTTATCTCGGTAGAGCGCTACGGCACCGAATGGCTGTGGCGGCCGGTCGTCTTCATCATGCTGGTGATCTCGCTGCTCGGCATCATTCGCCCGCTGCTGCGGGAGTTCAAGACGGCCGGCGGGATCGGCGGCATGTTCACGAAGTTCTCGCGACCCGGCATCGATGTTCAGACGGCGTTTTACGTCGTCTTCATCGCGCTGCTCGGCGTCATGACTTACGAGGCTATGGGCTGGAACTTCAGCGCCAGGATCGTGCCGGCCATCGTCGGAGGCTCGGCCCTCGCCTTCGCAACGGTCAGCCTGCTCAACTATACGTTTCGCAAGTCGAGCGCCGGAGGCGCAGGGGAAGGGATCGAAACCAACGTCAGAAAGTCTTTACACCTCGATCTCACCGTCGACGATAAGGGTGTCGAGCCCCTGGTCGTCGCGAGGCGCGCCGGTGCCGTGCTCGCCTGGCTGCTGGGATTCATGGGCGTTACCGCGCTGATCGGCATGCTGCCGACCATCGCCCTGTTCGTGGTCGCCTATATGCGCATAGAGGGCCGAGAGCGGTGGACTCTGGCTCTGGCCTGCGCCGGGACTCTGACGGCGGCGAGCTGGGTGACGTTCGATCAACTGCTGTCTTTGCCTTGGCCTACCTCGGTGCTGGGAGATCTTTTCCCCGAACTGAGGGACATCGTTCCCTCCTTATAAGTCGAGGCTGCCGGAGCGCGCGTGGGTTTGATCGGCGCGCTCTGCGCCGGCGTCCGTGTCGTCCAGGGCGTAGGCCGAGACCGCGTAGCGCTGCAAACGGCTGGGATTCTGCACGTCGGCTGGCGAGCAGGTGATCAGCGTAAGCCGCGTCGGTCCTTCCTGTTTCAGCACCCAGACATCAGCCCGATCAAGGAACTGCGTGTAGCGCACGACGTAACGACGCCGGATGCCCGCGTGCGCCTCGACGAGGATTTCGGTGCCTATCGTAAGCTCGCGCAGGAACGCAAGCTGCATATCGCAATGGTCCCCGATCACGCTGTTGCCTGCCTCGGCCGGTAGGGCCGTGCCCGCCATGTGTCTTGCTCCAGTTTGAGATCGCGCGCTGCCCGCGCTTGGCAGAACCTCACGCTCGATTGCGAGGTGGGGTACGGACAGTCTCGCCAAGGGGGGGGCATGGAATGTGGGACGTAGTGGCGGAATCGAGGCGGAAGTCGTGTCGCGGGCAGTCGGCACGGGTCCCAACTGACTCTCCGCGTCGACCGCCTCGGCCTGGCTGGAGAAAAGGAGCGCGACCCCGGCCAGCACGAGCGCGGCGCAAAGACCGACTCCCGCGGCGCGCATGACGAACGCGATCAAATCGAGCGCAACGGGGCGCGCCCGGACTTGCGTACCAGAACTATTCTTCAACTTGCCTCCCGTGCTGGCTGTTGTCCATGAGGGGCATTGAAAGCGCCCCGGCGGGCGGGCGCGCGCATGCCGGGTGGCAGGATGCCGGACAATTCTGGCAAACCGCTGGCTGCGCAGATGGCTGGCGCCCCGATCGGCTATAGTCGGTCCGCTCCCCGAATCTCGAAATCCTGCCATGGCACGCCGAATCACGATTGTCGAAGACGACCCCGCCATCCGCGCCAACTACGCCGACGCGCTGCGCCGCCACGGCTTCGAAGTCACGGCCCATGGCGGCCGGGCGGAGGCGCTCGCCGCGATCAAGACCCGGTTGCCCGATCTCGCGATCATCGACATCGGACTCGGCGCGGACGTAGACGGCGGTTTTGCGCTCTGCCGCGAGCTGCGCGCGCTCTCGGCGACACTCCCGATCATCTTCCTCACCGCACGCGACAGCGATTTCGACGTCGTCGCGGGATTGAGGCTCGGTGCGGACGACTACCTCACCAAGGACGTGAGCCTGCCGCACCTCGTGGCAAGGATATCGGCGCTTTTTCGCCGGGCGGACCTTACGCGCGAGCCGGCGCCCAGCGAAGAGCGCCTCGAGCGAGGGCAGCTGGCGCTCGATCTCAAGCGCTTCACCGTCACGTGGCGGGATCAGCCGGTGGAGCTCACGCTGACCGAATTCTGGATGGTGCACGCGCTGGCGAAGTATCCGGGCCACGTCAAGAATCGCGAGCAGCTCATGCGCGAGGCGAACCTCGTCGTCGACGAGGAGACGATCACCTCGCATATCAAGCGCATGCGCAGAAAGTTTCTCGCGGTCGACGCCGGGTTCGACCGCATCGACACCGCGTACGGGATGGGCTACCGCTGGAAGGAGTAGCAGGCGCCCGCGCGTCCTGCCGCGAAGATGGCACGTCGTCTTGCGATCACGCTGCGCACCAAGCTCGCCCTGGTGGCGCTTGCTTTGCTGGCATTGCCCTGGGCGGGAGCGCAGTACGTGAGCGAGATGGAGAAGTTCCTGCTCGAGGGCCAGGAGCGGGCGCTGCTCGCCACGGCGCGCGCGGTCGCGACGGCGCTGCACGAGCGGCCGCACTTGCTTGTTTCACCGCCGCAGCGCGACGACGATCTGCGTCGCGAAGCCGAGGAGGAGCTGCGCCGCCTCGCCGCGAGCCAGGGGACCGTGACGGCGCCGGCGGGCGTGTCCCCCGCCGTGGCGCTCGCGCGCGAAGAGCGGATCGCCGCGCGGCGCGCGCAGGAGGAAATCGGAGCCATTCTACGCGGCGTGCAGCGGACCTCCTCGAGGATCTGGGTGGTCAACCGCAGTTACCAGGTACTCGCGCTGGCCGGAAGCCTGAAGCGTCCGACCGCTGAAGCAGCCCCCGTGGGCCTGGTGCGCGAGTGGTGGCGCAGCGCGGTCAGCCTGCTGATTCGCCAGCCGAGCGAAGATTTCGCGGAATCGCTGCCCGACGACGTGCTCGCGACCGGCCGCGACATCGCATCGGCCCTGCTCGGTACGCCGGGTACGCGCGTACGCCGGACCCCCGACGGGCTTGCGGTGGTGCTTTCCGCGGCGCATCCGATCTGGAGCGGCGACGAGGTCGCCGGCGTAGTCGTGGTCGAAGAGACGACCAATCCCGTCGTGTCCCTGACAAGCGAGGCGCTCGAGCGCCTGCTCGGCATGACGCTGATCGCGTTCGCCGGCGCCGCCGCGCTTCTCATCGGCTATGCGACGCGGATCTCGCTGCGCATCC
>JBFGLA010000078.1:0-9878 GCA_041576355.1 Burkholderiales bacterium | reverse complement strand
GTTGAGCCCGGCGGAGTGCTCTTTCAGCTCCCACAATATCTCGTCCATCTCGAACGCGGCGACCACGGTCTCGATCAGCACGGTGGCCTTGATCGTGCCGCGCTTGATGCCGAGCTCGTCCTGCGCCATGTTGAAGATCTGGTTCCAGAGCCGTGCTTCGAGATGCGATTCCAGCTTGGGCAGGTAGAAATAGGGCCCGCTGCCGCACTTCGTCAGCTCCTTCGCGTTGTGGAAGAAGTAGAGCGCAAAATCTAGGATTCCACCCGATACGGGCTGGCCGTCTACGAGGACGTGCTTCTCGACGAGGTGCCAGCCGCGCGGCCGGGGGATGAGCACCGCCACCTTGTCGTCGAGCGAGTACTGCTTGTCGGCCTGATCGAAGGTGATCGAGCGGCGCACGGCGTCGCGCAGGTTCACTTGCCCATCGATCATGTTGAACCAGGTCGGGCAGTTCGCGTCCTCGAAATCCGCCATGAACGTGGATGCACCGGAATTGAGCGCGTTAATCACCATCTTGCGGTCGGTCGGCCCGGTGATCTCGACCCGTCGGTCGAGCATGTCCTTCGGTTGTGGCGCGATCGTCCACTCTGAATCGCGTATCGATCGTGTCTCGGGGAGAAAATCAGGAAGCTTCCCGGCGTCGAACTCCGCTTGCCGGGCAGCCCGCCGGGCAAGCAGGTCTTGCCGTACCGGCCCGAATTCGCGCTGCAGCTTGGCAACGAACGCGAGGGAATCCGCGGTCAGGATTCGCGAAAACTCCGTACTTAACTTGCCGGTGATTTGCACACCCGCAGGGAAGTTGCTCGGCATAAGCGGCCCTCCATAAACGCACAGGCAAGGCGCATTTTATATTGCTGCGCACAAAACGGGGAGCTTTGAGTTCTTGCAGCAAGGGACTCGACCTGGCCGGCTCCTGCCGCCGCTGCGAATCAAGAACGCAGACCGCGGGACAGTCTCGCTGAGCGCCGGCTTAACAAACTGGATTTAGGCGCTGCCCGAGAGCGCGTCGCCGACGCGCTCTTCGCTTTCGATCCCCAGCTCCGCGATCTTGCGCGTGATTGTATTCCGGCCCATGCCGAGCAGGTTCGCCGCCTCGATGCGCCGGCCGCCCGTGCGCGCGAGCGCCTGCACGATGAGCGTGCGCTCGAACTCGCGCCCGAGGACATCGAGTATTCCCGTCTCGCCGCGCGCCAGCCTTTGCTCGACTTCGTGCGCAAGCGCGGCCATCCAGCTGCTCGAGACGGCAGGCGCGGTGTTCTCCCGAAACTCCGCAGGCAGATCGGCGACGCCGATGACCTGTCCCGGGGCCATCACCGTCAGCCAATGACAGATATTCTCCAGCTGGCGGACATTGCCCGGCAAATCGAGCCGCGCGAGTTGCTCGGTCGCCTCCTCGGAGAAACGCTTGGGTTCGACGCCAAGCTGGGTAGCGCTCTTCAGCAGGAAGTGGCGCGCGAGCAGGGGAATATCCTCGCGCCGCTCGCGCAATGCCGGCAGGCGGATGCGGATGACATTCAACCGGTGATAAAGATCCTCGCGAAAGATCCCTTCGCGCACACTGCGTTCCAGATCGTGGTGGGTCGCGGCGATGACGCGCACATTGGCCTTCAGCTGCTGATGCCCGCCGACCCGATAGAACGTGCCGTCCTGGAGCACGCGCAGCAGGCGCGTTTGAAGATCGGCGGGCATGTCCCCGATCTCGTCGAGAAAGAGCGTTCCGCCTTCGGCCTGCTCGAACCGGCCGCGGCGCTGCGCCTGGGCGCCTGTGAAGGCCCCGCGCTCGTGCCCGAAGAGCTCGGACTCGAGCAGATCTTTGGGCATGGCCGCGGTGTTGATCGCGACGAACGGCTTGGGCGCTCGTGCACTGTGCCGGTGCAGAGCGCGCGCCACGAGCTCCTTTCCCGTCCCGGACTCGCCCGTGATCAGCACCGTCGCGCTCGATTGCGAGAGCCGCCCGATCGCGCGAAAAACCTCCTGCATCGCGCCTGCCTGGCCGAGAATCTCAGGCGCCTCGCGCAGCGGCTCGAGCGCCTCCGCTTCGCGTCGGCTTTCGTCCAGCGCCCGCCGTATGAGTTCGACCGCCTGGTCCACATCGAAAGGCTTAGGCAGGTACTCGTAGGCGCCGCCGTGAAACGCCGCGACCGCGGACTCGAGATCGGAATAGGCGGTCATCACGATGACCGGCACGGCCGGATGCCGCCGCTTGACGGTCTGCAGCAGCTCGAGCCCGGACGGTCCCGGCATGCGGATGTCGGAAACGAGCACCTGGGGCGCCCCGTTCTCCAAGGCCCTTAACGCATCCTCGGCGGAGGCAAACGAGCTGTGGGCGATACCCTCGCGGCCGAGCGCTTTTTCAAACACCCAGCGGATGGAACGATCGTCATCGACGATCCAGACTGGCTTCATCGCGCTCCTCAAGACTCAGGCGAGCGGCAACAGGATCGTGAACACCGTACGCCCGGGTCGACTCTCGCATTCGATCATCCCCCGGTGGTACTGCACGAACGTTTGGGCAAGGGAAAGTCCCAGCCCGCTGCCGCCCTCGCGCCCGGAGACCAAAGGGCTGAAGATCCTGTCCCGGATCTCCTCCGGCACACCGGGTCCGTCGTCGATGACTTGCAATTCTAGTGCCAGGCCATAGCGCCGCCGCATGACGGTAATTTGCCGCACAACGCGGGTTCGAAGGATGATCGTGCCACCCCCATGGGCCCGATTCTCGGCGGAAGTAAGCGCTTGCGCGGCGTTCCGGGCTACGTTCAAGACCACCTGGATCAATTGCTCCTTATCCGCGCGCAGCACCGGCAAGCTCGGGTCGTAGTCGCGCTGGATGTCGACCCTGCTGGAAAATTCGGCGAGGATCAGGCTCCTCGCCCGCTCGAATACCTCGTGAATGTTGACCGGCTCGAGCTGCGGGGCTCGGTCGGGCGTGAGCAGCCGGTCGACGAGCGCCTGCAGCCTATCGGCCTCGTTGATGATCACCTGTGTGTATTCCCGCAGGCTCGCCCGGTCGAGCTCGCGTTCGAGCAACTGCGCCGAACCGCGCAGGCCGCCGAGAGGGTTCTTGATCTCGTGCGCGAGGTTGCGAATAAGCTCGCGGTTGGCTTGCTGCTCGGAGACCTGACGCTCCTCCCGCGCAAGTCGAATCTGCTGCCCCATCGGGCGCAGCTCGGCGAGCAGCACGAGCCCAGGAACGTCGACGCGCGTTACCGTGCAGGAGAGCGGAACCGGATCGCGCCCCGCCCGCGCATAGCTCACGTTCTGCGCAGCGTAGTCCCAATGGGTCTTGCGTGCCTCGTCTAGCGTGCGCTCGAGTTCTGCGGTCTCCTCGAACAGTCCCGAAAACGGCTGCCCGATCAAGGTGCGCGCCCCGGTGTGCAGCAGGTTTTCTGCCGCCGGGTTGGCATAGCGCACGACGAACGCGTCGTCCAGCGCGACGACCGCTGTGGCAAGCAGATCAAGCCCGGACAGTGAGGCCGGCATGGCCGCGCCGGGGGCGGAGACGGCCCCGGCGGCGCTCACCGGTTGAGATTATCGAGCTCGCGTTTGAGCGCCGCCACGTTCTTCTCGTGGACCTCGACGTCGTCCCGGTAGGGCTTGAGGCGCTCGATGACGCGAGCGTAATTCTTCTCGTCCCCCTGGCGCACGGACTCCTGTTCGGCGAGAGTCCTTTGCGCCTTGTCGAGCAGCGCCTGCTCGGCCGCGAGCTCACGCTCGAGGATCTGGCGTTGACGCTCCTTCGCCGCCGCGCGCGCGGCGAAATCCTCGCGCGGGTAGGCGGGCGGCGGCGCCGACTTGGCGCCGGGCTTGGGGGTCACTAGGGACGGCGCCACGTTCACTTCACGCGATACGACTTCGCACTTCTTGCCGACGGTATCGCGCTTTTCGCTCGTATACAGCGCGCGTCCGGTGGCGTCGAAGCACTTGTAAATCTCGGAAGCGCGACCCGGCGCGCCGGGAGTTAGCGCGAGAGCGAGCACGGCATATTGAGCGAACCGCAGCACGAATTAGAAGACGCCTCACGTAGACGGCCTAAGTCTATGCCACGTATTCGACTCTCTGCAAACGGAAAGGAAAGGGGCGGGCACGGGCCCGCCCCCCGGTATGCGTCGACTCCCTGGTTGCCTACAAGCTGTAGTACATATCGAACTCGATCGGGTGCGTCGTCATGCGGAACCGCGTCAGTTCCTCCATCTTGAGCTCGATATAGGCGTCGATCAGATCGTCGTCGAACACGCCGCCCTTCGTCAGGAAAGCACGGTCCTTGTCGAGATGCGAAAGCGCCTCGTCCAGCGATGCGCAGACGTTCGGCACTTTTTTCTTTTCCTCCGGCGGCAGATCGTACAGATTCTTATCGACCGGATCGCCCGGATGAATCTTGTTTTGCACGCCGTCCAGACCCGCCATCAGCATCGCCGCGAAAGCTAGGTACGAGTTCGTCGTCGGATCCGGGAACCGAACCTCGACCCGCCGTCCCTTCGGATTCGGCACGTAAGGAATGCGGCACGCCGCCGAGCGGTTGCGCGCCGAATACGCCAGGTTGATCGGCGCCTCGAAACCCGGCACCAGCCGCTTGTAGGAGTTGGTGCCGGGGTTGGTGATCGCATTGAGCGCCTTGGCGTGCTTGATGATGCCGCCGATATAGTAGAGCGCGAATTCCGACAGCCCGGCATAGCCGTTGCCAGCGAAGAGATTCTGGCCGCCCTTCCACACCGACTGATGCACGTGCATCCCGGATCCGTTGTCACCGACGACCGGTTTCGGCATGAAGGTCGCCGTCTTACCGTAGGACTGGGCCACGTTCCAGACCGTGTACTTCAGAATCTGCAGCCAGTCAGCCCTCTGCACCAGAGGCGCGAAGCGGGTGCCGATCTCGCACTGGCCGGGCGCCGCCACCTCATGGTGATGCACCTCGACCTCGACCCCTTGCTGCTCGAGCGCGAGGCACATGGCGTTGCGGATGTCATGCAGCGAATCGACGGGCGGAACCGGGAAGTACCCGCCCTTGACGGGAGCGCGATGGCCCATGTTGCCCGATTCATAATCGATTCCCGCCGCCCACGGCGCCTCCTCAGACTTGATCTTGACGAAACAGCCCGACATGTCCACGTTCCACGTCACGCCGTCAAAGATGAAAAACTCGGGTTCCG
Source organism: Burkholderiales bacterium (assembly GCA_041576355.1). Lineage (GTDB taxonomy): Bacteria > Pseudomonadota > Gammaproteobacteria > Burkholderiales > SG8-39 > JAOUFA01. The sequence continues at coordinate 4,731 of JBFGLA010000078.1, read as the reverse complement.
GCCCGAAGTAGGCGGTGTCCCCCAAGCCGCTCGACTTGAGGTACGCCTCGGCGCGTTTTGCGACGCCGCGCGGGCAACGGCTGTAGGGCTTGCCGTCGGAAGGCTCGATCACGTCGCAGCTGATATTGAGAACTGCCTCGTCGGCGAACGGGTCTACGCGGGCGCTCGATGCCTCCGGCAGCAGCAGCATGTCGGAAGCCTGGATTCCCTTCCAGCCTGCGATCGACGATCCGTCGAAAGCGTGCCCATGCTCGAATTTGTCCTTGTCGAATACCCTGGCAGGCACCGTCACGTGCTGCTCCTTCCCCCGGGTATCTGTGAAACGCAGATCGACGAACTTGATCTCCTTTTCCTTGATTAATTTCAAGACCTCATCAGGCGACATCGCCATGTTCAGCTCTCCTCAGTGGATAGACGGTTATGCACGGCCGGGAGCCGGCCAATCGCGTCAAAACGGCAGCAGATTTTGTGCCAACAAAATTCCCCTGTGGAATTGTTCGCTGCGCGTGCGCCGGCCGATTCTAGCCTATCCTGATGCTCTGTTTTGGTGCAAGTCGGCAGATTACGCCCTATAGCGGTGCGAGACGGGTGGTTCCAGCCCAATGAGCCTGTGCAAAGCACCGTCCTTATAATCCCCGGGGAGAGCCTATGAACTTCAGTACCGATATCGAGGACATCCGGCGCTACGCTGCGGATCGGGGGCGCACCCTGAACCTGCCCTACTCGGGTGCCGTGGTACCCAGGGAGGCTTACCTGCTGATGCAGGCAGGCGCTAAGCTGGTTGATGTGCGCACTCGCGCCGAGCTCGATTGGGTCGGCCGCATCCCCGGCGCGCTGCTGATCGAGTGGAACGCCTATCCCGGCAGCGCCCTGAACCCCGAATTCCTCAGCCAGCTGTCAGAATTTACGGAAAAGGACGAGCCGATCCTGTTCATATGCCGTTCGGGCGGTCGATCGCATCACGCCGCAATCGCCGCGACGCAAGCAGGGTGGCGAGAATGCTATAACGTGCTCGAAGGATTCGAAGGCGATAAGGATCCGCACCAGCACCGCAATACGTTGGGCGGATGGAGAGTTGCCGGACTGCCCTGGATCCAGTCTTAGCGCCCGGCGGGCTCCGCACCGGGCTCACCCCGAGGTCCAGTCGATGGCTCCCGTGTAGGCGGTGATCAGGACGACAAGGCCGAATCCGATCCGGTACCAGGCGAACGGCTTGAAATCGTGCGATGCGACGTAGCGGATGAGCCATCGGATCACGAGAAAGGCAGAAACGAAAGCGGCGACGAAACCAATCGCGAATATCTCCAGGTCGGAGATCGAGAGCAGCTCGCGGTGCTTGTACAGATCATAGGCGCCGGCCGCGACCAGGGTCGGAACCGCCAGAAAGAACGAAAACTCGGTCGCCGCGCGGCGCGACAGGCCGAAGAGCATCCCCCCGATGATCGTCGCGCCGGAGCGCGATGTGCCCGGAATGAGCGCGAAGGCCTGGGCGAGCCCGACTTTGAGCGCGTCCGACCAGGTCATCTCGTCGACGCTTTCGACGCGCGGCGCGCGGTGGCCGCGACGCTCGACCCACAAAATGACAAATCCCCCCGCGATGAAAGCCGCCGCGACCGGTACCGGCTTGAACAGGTGCGCCTTGATCGCGCCCGCGAACGCGAGCCCGAGCAGCGCCGCGGGCACAAACGCGACGGCGAGATTGAGAACGAAGCGCCGCGCGGCTGGGTCGCCGCCCAATCCCGCGAGCGCGCGCGCGAAGCGCGCCCGATACTCCCACACCACCGCGAGCATCGCGCCGGTCTGGATCGCGATATTGAAGACCTTGCCGCGCTCGTCGTTGAATCCGAGCAGATCGCCGACGAGGATCAGGTGGCCGGTGCTCGAGATCGGGAGGAACTCAGTCAGCCCCTCGACCACTCCGAGAATCAGGGCGTGAAGAGGCGCTGCGTCGGACATGCGGCGCGCATGGTAGCACGCATGCTGCGCGGGGCTTCGCCCGCCCCGGCTATTTGCCCGCCAGCTTCTGGTTGGCCGCAGCCAAGCGGTCGATGAGGATGCGGATGAACGCGCGATTGAACTGCAGCTGACACGCGTCGCTCGCCGCCATCAGCGCGTCGGCCTTGATCTCGATCACGAGGACGGGGGATTTCGCGCGCACCGTCGTGCTACGCACGCCAGCGTCGCCCATGAAGTAGAGCATCTCCCCGAAGCACTCGCCGCTGGCGAGCATGGCAAGGTGATGCCCGGCGCGGCTGATGTCGACATTGCCCTCGACGAGGACGAAGAAGCTCTCGCTCCGGTCGCCTTCCTCGATGATCGCCGTGCCCGCCGGAATGGTCTGCCAGGTCGAGATGCGCAGCGCCTCCCAAATCTCGACCTCGCGAAAATCCCGGAATATGGAGAGGTTGCGCAAGGCGTGGAACTTGCGCGTATCGGAAAGGGCTTCGCGCGGCGCCGTGACGTTGCCCGCTAGGCTCGCAAGATCCTTGCCGAACTCGATCCAATTCTGATGACGGACGCGCAAGTCCTTCTGCATCCCGCGCGCGACGATCGCTTCGAAGGCATCGGGCAGCTCCGGGCGGATGGTGCGCAGCTGCGGCGCCTGGTGATTGATGATCTGATACATAAGGCTCGCGTGCGACGAGCCCGAGAAAGGCAGCTTGCCCGTGAGAAGCTGGAACATCACGACGGCGAGCGAATAAATGTCGGTCTGGTGCGAAAGCGGCTGATCTCCGAGCTGCTCCGGGGACATGTACGCGGGCGAGCCGACGTTGGTGAGCTCCGTGTGGGTTGCGTTCTCGAGCCGCGCAACGCCGAAGTCCGACACCTTCACGTCGAAAGCCTCGTTCACCAGTATATTCGCAGGCTTGATGTCGCGGTGGATGACGCCCTGGCGGTGCGCATATTCGAGCGCGCGGCTCGCCTTGAACACCACCTCGACGACTTTCTCCAGCGGAAGGAGCGTATCGGGGGAGGTGAATCGGGCGAGGGTTCCCCCGGGCGCATATTCCATGACGATGTAGCTCTGGTTGCTCTCCACCGCCGCGTCGAGCAGACCGACGATGTGGGGGTGGTGGAGCCGGCCGACCAGGGCCGCCTCGTTCAGAAAGACCGTGCGGCGCTTGTTCGCAAGCTCGTTGGACTCCTCGCCTTCGTGGTGAAAGATCTTGATCGCGACATCGCGCTGGAGGAACGGATCGCGGGCAAGATAGACGACAGCGGTTGCGCCGCGACCGATCTCGCGTATCAGGTTGTACTTGCCAATCGTCGCCGGGGCCTTGCTCACGTCCTCGACTCCTTCAGGAACTCGCGGATCGCGGGCCAAAACGAATCCGCACCGTCGATTTCGTTGTGCCCGGATTGCCTGAGCAAAACCCGGCGCTTCGCGCCTCCCCATGCGGCGAACAGCCGCTCGGCGTGCGCCGGGGGAATCACGTCGTCATGCTCCGCGATGAAGCACAGCAGGGGAACGCGCAGTTGCGGCGCGCGCGAGATCGAGTCGAAACGATGTTTGAGCATCCAGGTTACGGGTAGATAGGGGTAATAATGCCGGGCCACGGACACCAGGCTGTCGAAGGGGGTGACCAGAATGACGCCCGCCAAGCTGCGCTCGGCCGCCAGGTGGACGGCCACTCCGCTGCCGAGGCTGCGGCCGAGCGCGAAAATGCGCCCCGCATCCATGCCCGGCAGTCGAGCGGCGTAATCGTAGAGCGCGAGCCCGTCGGCGAGCAACGCGGCTTCGGATGGCGAGCCCTCGCTCGCACCGTAACCGCGGTAGTCGACGAGCAACCAGCTGACTCCCGGCGTATCGCCCCGCCGGGGATCCCCGATCGCCTCGAGCATCCACGAAACTTCCTCCGCATTGCCGCCGAAGTAGAGCACAAGGGGAGCGGAGCCGGATATCGAGGATTTCACGAGCCAGGCGTGCAGACGCGTCCCGTCCGCCGCCGACAGGTAGACCTCCTCGGCCGCGGGAAAGCGTTTCGCAACGTCCGCTCGCCGTGCATCGGCGAGCGGTCGCGGGTAGAAGATCAGCCGATCCTGCGCAAGGTACAGGATGAGCGGCAGGCCGATCGCGACCCCGGCGGCGATTTTTGCGAACGAAACGAGCGCGCTCTCGGCGCTCATGCCTTGCTGTAGAGCTCGCCACCCTTTTTGACGAACTCGACTGCCTTTTCCTGCATCCCTTTCGCGAGCGCCTCGTCAGCGGAGACGCCGTGCTTCTCGGCGTACTCGCGCACGTCCTGCGTGATCTTCATCGAGCAGAAATGCGGTCCGCACATCGAGCAGAAGTGCGCAAGCTTGGCGCCTTCCTGAGGCAGCGTCTCGTCGTGGAAGTCCTTGGCCGTGTCCGGATCGAGCCCGAGGTTGAACTGGTCGGCCCAGCGGAATTCGAACCGCGCCTTGGAGAGCGCGTTGTCGCGGATCTGCGCGCCCGGATGCCCCTTGGCGAGATCGGCCGCGTGCGCCGCGATCTTGTAGGCCATGATGCCGTCCTTGACGTCCTTCTTGTTCGGCAGCCCGAGATGCTCCTTGGGCGTCACGTAGCACAGCATCGCCGTGCCGTACCAGCCGATCATCGCCGCGCCGATCGCGCTCGTGATGTGGTCGTAGCCCGGCGCGATGTCGGTGGTGAGCGGCCCGAGCGTGTAGAACGGCGCCTCGTCGCAATACTTCAACTGCAGCTCCATGTTCTCCTTGATGAGCTGCATCGGCACGTGCCCCGGCCCC
>JBFGLA010000077.1:0-9964 GCA_041576355.1 Burkholderiales bacterium | reverse complement strand
GTCGCTTTTCTTCCGATCGCGTCGATGGCGGCGATCCTGTTCCTGGTCGCCTGGGGACTGTTCGACTTCCGCTCGATGCGCACCATCGTGCGCGCCAGCCGCAGCGAGGCGGCGGTGCTCGGGTTCACTTACGCCGCAACGCTGCTCATGAACCTCGAGATCGCGATCCTCGTCGGCGTGACGCTGTCGCTGCTCATCTACCTGCACCGCACCTCGCGCCCGCAGATGCGCACGCTCGTGCCCGACCCGCGCCACGAGAAGCGCCGCATGGCGCCGGTCGCAGACGGTCTCGCCGAGTGTCCCCAGGTCAAGATCATGACGGTCGAGGGATCGATATACTTCGGAGCGGTGGACCACATCGAATCGCACCTCGATACCTTGCGCGAGGTCGCAGGCGAGCAGAAGCACCTGCTGCTCGTCGCGCGCAACGTCAATTTCGTCGACGTCGCGGGCGCCGAGGCGCTCGTGCACGAGGCGCGCAAGCGCGTCTGGGACGGGGGGTCGCTGTGCCTGTACGGGCTGCGCCAGCCCGTGGAAAGCGTCCTGCGCAACAGCGGATTGCTGGCCGAGATCGGCGAGAAGAACGTGTTCCGCTCCAAGGCGGAGGCGATCGCGGCTCTGTTCGCTCGCCTCGATCGGTCGGTGTGCGCGCGCTGCAAGGCGCGCATCTTTCTCGAATGCGCGTCGCTGCCGCCGCCGGTGGAGCGCTGACGACAGGGGGCCCAAGACATGTCCGCACCGCTCGACCCGCACGCGATCGCCGTGCTCGCGCTGACCGTGGCGGCGTTCGCGATGTTCGCGCTCGAGCGGTGGCCGATCGAAACCACCAGCCTGTTCGTCCTCGTGCTGCTCGCGGCGGGGTTCCAGCTCTTTCCGTACGCGGCGGCCTCGGGCGTCCGGGTCTCGCCCACCGATTTCTTTTTCGGCTTCGGGCACGAGGCGCTGGTCGCGATCTGCGCGCTGATGATACTCGGCCGCGGCCTGGTGGTGACCGGCGCGCTCGAGCCCGCATCGCGCCTGCTCGGCGGCATGCTCGAGGCGCGGCCGGGCGCCGCGATGCTCGTCGTGCTCGTCCTGTGCGCCGCGGCGAGCGGCGTGCTGAACGACACGCCGATCGTCGTCATGATGCTGCCGATCCTCGTCGGCGCTGCGCTGCGTTCGAAGTCCTCGCCCGCGCGCACCCTGCTGCCGATGAACTACGCCGTGCTGATCGGCGGCATGGGCACCACGATCGGCACCTCGACCAATCTTCTGGTGGTTTCGATCGCCGCCGACCTGGGCGTGCGGCGCTTCGAAATGTTCGATTTCATCCATGTCACGGCGATCGCCGCGGTCGGCGGGATCCTCTATCTCTGGCTCGTGCTGCCGCGGCTCATCCCCGTCCGCAGCTCGCCGATGGAGGACGTTTCGCCGCAGGTGTTTTCCGCCGTGCTGCACGTGGGGGATGAAGGTTTCGCGGTCGGCAAGACCCTCGCCGACGCGCAGAAGAAAGCCGGCCGCGACATGCGCATCACCCGCGTCGTGCGCGGCGAGGGACTGGAGCTGACGCGCCTGCCGACGCTGACGCTGCGCGCGGGCGATCGCCTGCACGTCACCGCCGGCGCGCAGACGCTGAGGGAAGCGGGCGAGATCCTCGGTGCGACGCTGCATTCCACCGGGGAGGAAGAGCTCCCGGTGGACGAGGAGCATCCGCTCGAGGAAAAGGATCAGCACATGGCCGAGGTCGTCGTCACCGACGACTCGGTGCTGCACGGCTCGACGCTGCGCGCGACGCGTTTCGCGGACTGGTACGACGTCGTGATCGTCGGCCTGCACCGCGCCTCCGGCCGAACCATGCGCGGCGACGAGGACGTGGGAGACGTCGTGCTGCGCGCCGGCGACGTGCTCCTCGTCCAGGGAACGGAAGAGGCGGTCGGCAAGCTGCGCTCGCGCGCGCGGCTGCTGGTTCTCGACCAGAGCTACGAGCTGCCGCGCACCGAGAAGGCCCCGCTCGCGCTCGCGATCCTCGCCGGCGTGGTCGTCGTCGCGGCGTTCAAGCTCGCGCCGATCGCGGTCGCAGCGATCGCCGGGGTCGCGATCATGATCCTGACGCGCTGCGTGTCGTGGGAAGAGGCCTCCGGGTCGCTCTCGATGAAGGTCGTGCTGCTCGTCGCCTCTAGCCTCGCGCTCGGCTCGGCGCTGGAGAAGACCGGGGCGACCGGATGGCTCGCGGCGGGCTTCGTCTCGCTCACCGCTGGGCTCTCGCCCGAATGGGTGCTCGCGCTGCTGATGCTGCTGATGGCCGCGTTCACCAACTTCGTGTCCAACAACGCCGCCGCGGCAGTCGGCACGCCGATCGCGGTCGGCATCGCCGCGCAGCTCGGCGTCTCGCCCGAGCCGCTCGTCCTCGCGATCATGTTCGGCGCGAACTTCTGCTACGTCACGCCGATGGCCTACCAGACGAACCTGCTCGTGATGAGCGCGGGCGGCTACCGGTTCTCCGACTTCGTGCGCGCCGGGCTGCCGCTGCTCGTCATCATGCTCGCCTCCTACTCCTGGCTGCTGCCGCGGTTCTTCCCGCTCTAGCCCGCGTGGCGCGCATCGACTGGCCGGCCGAAACCGGCGCCCCGGCGCCGCAAGACGAACCGGCGTTCTCGCACCCCGGCTCGAATCTCGTTCTTGATTTCCACGGCGATCCGGCCGGCGCGCGCCTCGCCGTGCTCTCGGACGGCAACCATTACATGGCGCTCGAGGAGGCGCTGCGCGCGTTCGCGCGCGCGAACCCGGAGGTCGGGGAGCCGTTCTACGCCACCACGCCGCCGCGTATCGTCTCCCAGCTCTCCGCGAGCGGCGCGCTGCGGATAGGGAACCTCCGCCTCTCGGTGCGCGCGCACGCATTCATCGGCCCGCCCGCGGTGCTCGATCGCCTGCGCGCGGCCGGGCACATCGGCGCCCCCGCGCCGCTCGCTCGCAACCGCGGCAGCGTGATCCTTGTGCACAGGGGGAACCCGCTGCGCATCCGCGGTATCGCCGATCTCGCGCGGCCGGAAGTCAGGTTGTTCCTCTCCAATCCCGAGACCGAAAAGGTCAGCTTCGACGCCTACTTCGAGACGCTGAAGCGCGTCGCCGCGCGCGAGGGCGTAACGCTCGATTTCATCGGCGCCGACGGCTCGCTACGCCCGTCGGCGCGGCTCGTGCTCGGGGATCTCATCCACCACCGCGAGGCGCCGCTCGCGGTCGCGGGCGGAATCGCCGACGCGGCGATCGTCTTTTCCCACGTGGGGCTGCGCTGCGCGCGCGTGTTTCCCGACCGCTTCGAGACGGTCGCGCTCGGCCACGAGTCCGAGCACGTGCGCAGCGAGACCCACCTCGCGCTCATCGGCGACGGCGACGAGTTCGGCGCTGCGTTCGTCGCCTTCATGCGCGGCCCGGAGTTCGCTCGCATCTACGAGCGCCACGGGCTCGACCCGCTGGCGGGCTGAATCTGCCTCGCCTCAGGCGGCGTCGAGCAGGCCTTCCCCGGCGCGGCGGAACCGCGCGTTGATCCCGGCCACGGCGCCCGCCGCCATGGCGGGAAGCGGCGTCAGCCGCCACGCCAGCATCCCGGCGAGCGCCAGTGCGAACACGGCGAGCGCGAATGCGTCGGGAACGGCGTGGGGCGACATCTGCGCGAGCGCGACGAAGAGAACGCCGATTACCGCCGCACCGATTCCTTTCAGCGCGGCCGCGATCCATTTCACTTCGCGCACCTTCGCCAGAATGGGAATGACGGCGAGCACGAGAATGAAGGACGGCAGGAAAATCGCCGCCGCACTCAAGACGGCGCCGCCCAGTCCGGCGACCTTGAAGCCGACGAATGCCGCGAGCATCAGGATGGGCCCGGGCGTGACCTGGCCGAGCGCCAAGCCGTCCAGGAATTCGGAGGTCGTCAGCCATTGATAGTGGCCTACGACCTGTTCCTGGATGAAAGCGATCATCGACAGCCCGCCACCGAAGGTGAACGCGCCGACCTTGAAAAAGAACACGCCGAGATCCCACAGCGGGTTGCCGCTTGCCGGCGCCGACGACACCGCGCCCTGCGCGATCGTCTCGGCAAGCGCAATGAGCAGCGCGACCATCACTGCCGCCGCGATCCCCGCGCGACGCGAGTGCAAGACCGCGACGCCCGCGCACGCCGCAAGCAGCAGAACCGGAATCACTCCGATCGGGGTGAGCGAAAAGAGCGCGGCCGCCGCCAGGACGATGACGACCTGGGTCTTGCTCTTGACCGTCGCGCGCCCGAGCCGGTACAGGGCGACGGCGAAGATCGCGAGGACCACCGGACCGAGTCCGTAAAAGGCGTGGCGCACGAGCGGGAGCGAAGACACGGTCGCGTAGGTCAGCGTCAGCGCCATCATGATCAGGAAGGCGGGCAGCATGAAACTCAGCCCGGCGAGCACTCCGCCCCAGAATCCGGCGCGCTGGTAGCCGACGTAGATGCCGAGCTGGGTGGTGCCGGCGCCCGGAAGCATGTTGACGAGCGCCAATCCCTCGACGAAGCGCTCCTTGGTCAGCCACTGCCGCTTCTCCTGGATCTCGGCCTGAATGATCCCCATGATCGCCGGACCGCCATAGCTGATGGAGCCGATCTTGAGAAATACCCGTGCGACCTCCCACAAGCGCGCTGCGCGATCCGACGAGATCATGGTCCCCTCCCGACCGTTGGGTTCAAGGCATGGCTAGCTGCCGAACGCAATATACATCGCCGAGGTCCACACCTTGGCGTCGTCGATCTGGCGCGCGTGCAGATAGACCGGCCGGTGCCCGTGCGGACCGTTCTTCGCGTCCACCTTGACCGTCCCAGTGACCTCGCGCGGCATCGGCTTCTCGCTCATGCGTTCGATCCCGAGGAACATCTCGATACCCGGCAGGTCCTTGCGCAGGCGCGAGTGCTCACTCAGCTCGCGGCCGGTCGCTTCCCACGAGAAGCTCGGGCAATGCACGAACGGGTTGCCGTCGAGGGGATTGCCGACCTTGACGTAGCCGTCGATCGTGCCCTCCACCTTGATCGTGCAGCCGGCGAGGTTGGAGACGTCGATCTCGATGGCGTCGACATCGCCGTAGGTGTCGGACTTGAAGCCGATCTCGGTCGCCGACTCGCGCCAGCAGGTTTCCTCGAGGTGCTCGAAGCCGCGCCCGACAAAACTGTTGATCACGCCGCCGGTGATCGTGATCTTGCCCTTCCACGCCGCCCAGCGGTAGCGATCCTTCACGCGCGCGCCGCCCCAGCGCAGGCGGATCCTGCGCTCCGAGTAGCCCGCCTCCTGCTGCAGGTTCCGGCGCCAGAAGCAGCCGGTATGGTCGTACGCCATGATCTCGTCCCAGCCCGCATCGCCGAGGAACCGGTATTCGATCGTCGCCGCACCCTTGTGCGTGAACTCGTCGCCCTGCAGGTGCGCACCGCAGCGCGCGAGACCCACCGTGCGCTCGCCGGTCGAGGCCCAGGTGTGGCCGCGGCGCAGATGGAACGCCACTTCCTTCCGCGAGAGCTTGGGCGAAATGAGCCCCGTAATACAGCCTTTCGTACCGAACACCGCGGTCCCCGGAACACCACCGCCGCAACGCCCGCGGTGCTCGTCGCCCGCCATCGACGCGCCCATCTTGTAGCCGCGCTCGATCGACTCCTGGTAGAGCCAGCCGAAGTGGCCCCACGAGGAGCCGATCTCGATCAGCTTCTCGAGCTTGGGGTAGTGCCAGTCGAGGATGCAGCGCCTGCCGCCGACGTGCGGAATCAGCAGGTGCCCTTCCGGGTTGGCGGCGTATGCCGCCCACAACTCCTCCAGCGGCCAGGCGCCGGTCTGCACCTCGCTCTGGCCGCGCATATCCTCGTTCCACTCGAAGGAGCGCACATGCGTGCCGTCCTTGAGGAACGGGAACTCGGGCGTCTCCCCGTGCAGGAAAACGACGTTGTGGTCGCCCCCGGCGCACGACGATCCGCACCACTCGGTGCCCGGGAATGCGACGAACTTGCCGTCCTCGTTGATGTCGCGGATCAGCTCGACCGTCTTGTTCCACTTCTCGGTCGTGATGTTGAAGTCGTTGTGCGCGAAAGCGAGGACGTCGAGCCCGGTGACGTCGCGGCCGTAGGTGAGGTTGTAGGTCGTGCTGTTGGTGCCGATCGTGTCCTCGGAATGCACGTGCAGGTCGACGTAGTAGATCCGCGGCATCTCCAGGCTCTTGTCGACGGTGAGGTAAAACACGCCCGGCTTGATGTGCGGGTAGTCGGGCAGCCGCGCGCTGACAGTGAGCTCGCCCGCCTTGTCGGTCGGCAGGTCCTCGAGCGCGAGCACCGCCCAGCCCTGGGCGGGCAGCGCCGCCTTCTTCTCGTAGACTTTCTTGCCGTCGAGCGCCGCCTCGATCTCGATGCGCTCGGGCTGGTCCCAGCAGCAATTGCCCCACTCGTCCTCGGCGCGCACGCGCAGCGCGAATTTCTCGCCCTGGCGCACGAGGCGCGAGCCCGCCATCAGGACCTGGGCCGGGAGCCCCGGCACGATGTCGATCGCGATGTCGCCCGGTAGCGCGGCGAAGCGCGAGGTGCCGAGCGGATCGACGTAGCAGCGGAAGCGAAAGTTCTTCTCGACGAAGGTCTGGATCCGCGTCCCCGGGCCGCCGAAGCGCCGGTCGCCGAGCCGGATGACGATGTGGTCGCCCGCCTTCAGGTAGCCGTCGACCGTGTCGACGATGATCGCCTTCTGGAAAGGCCGCTCGTGCCCCTTCTGGTCAAAGCGCACCTTCAGCGACTGCACGGTCGCCGGGCTCTGCCCTTCGGCGAGCGGACCCGCCTGGTACTCGGCCGAGACGTAGTTCGCCGCCGCCGGGTCGACGGTCTGGAAGAGCGCCCAGTCCGAGTAGAACTTGAAGGTGGCCTTGAACCACGAGCCGTCCGCCATGCCGGAAGCGCCCAGCTCGTAGTCGAGCACGATCTCCTGCCAGCTTCCGGCGACGAGCTTCGAGACGTTGCAGGTCACCTTGCCCAGAAAGGACATCGCCTTGGTCGCGTGATACAGCCCCTTCGGCGCGCGGTAGTCTCCCAGGCGCTCCTTGAGCTCCTTGTCGGTCATCACTTTCATTTCTTGCCCCCGCTGAAAAAAATAGAGGGCGGCAAGCCGCCCTCCGCAATGCCGAGTCCGTGCCTAGATCTTCTTGAACGGCCAGGGCGCCGAAGGATCCCATACCGGAATACCGAGGAACGCGTACCAGGGCGCCATGATGAGCAGCCCGTACGCGATCGCGATCAGCACCGACACGACTCCGACCTTCGCGTAGTCGGTCGTGCTGAAGGTGCCGCTCGAGTACGCGATCACCGCCGCGGTGATCTGCGTCGGCAGAATGTAGGCGAAGGTGTCGGTATCGGCCACCAGCATCGTGAACGCCACCGGGTGCAGGTTGAGCTTGGGCGCCAGAGCCACCAGGATCGGCGCGATCATGGTGATCGCCGCGACGTTCGACAGCATTCCGAGACGCATGATGTGCGTCCCGACCATAAACACGAGGACGATCCACCACCAGCTCTGTCCCGCGCTCACCGGGTGCAGCTTGTCGGCGAGCCAGGCCGCGAGCCCGGAATCGGCCATCGCGCCCGAGAGCGACAGCGCGCCGGCGAGGAGCAGCAGCGTGCCCCAGATCGTCCGGTCCGAGATCTCCTGCCACTTGAACTTGAACAGCCCCGGGATGAACAGCAGCGCGATGCCGATCAGCGCGGCGTTGTGCGAGCGCAGGGTCTTCACCCAGTTCTTCGAGATCGGCTCCTCGAAGATCCACATCAGCGCGATCGCCGCGAACACGCCGACGATCAGCCACTCCGAGATCGTCATCCGGGCAAGGCTCGATTTCTGCTTCTCGACCGCCTGCAGTCCGCCCTGGATCGACACGCCCTTGGTCTTGAAGAACCACTGCACCCACCACTGCGTGATCACGAACATCATGAGGTACGGCCACTGCATGATGAACCAGTCGATATAAGAGATCTGCAGCTTCAACTGCTTCTCGAACAGGCCGACGATGATGTAGTTCGGAAGGTGCGCGGTCAGGATGCACATGCCGCTGATCATCGAGCCGTAGACGAGCGTCTGGATGACAATCGCCTTCTTGCCTTCGCGCTCCGCCGGCGTGTCACCGAAGAACTTGGTGATCCCGTTGACCACCGGCAGCAGCGTCGCCGCGCGCGCGTTCGCCGCCGGGATGATGAGCGAGAGCACGAGATTGACGACGAACATCGCCCAGATCACGCCGTTGACCGTCTGCGCCTTCATCTTGTGCAGCAGCTGCAGGGCGATGCGCCGATCGAGCCCCGCCGCCTGCATGATCGCTGCGAAAATGAACGCCGCGAGGCAGAGGAACAGCACCGGCGTCGTGAATCCGCCCGCCGCCTTGGGAAAGGGCGAGGCGCCTCCGGCCATCACGAGCAGCATCGGTATCAGGATGCCGGAAATGCCCACGGGCACGCATTCGAAAATCCACATCAAGCACGCCCACACCATGACGGCGAGAACCGCCTTGCCTTCGGGCTTGAGGCCCTCGGGGAGCGGCATGACCCATAGAATCAGGAAGAAGGCGGCCCATGCCACCACGAAGCCGATCCAGGTTTTGGTCGGCGTGCGGCCGGAGTCGATGACGTTTTGCCTGAACTGGGCGACGAATCCGCCGCCCGCGGACAGCGCTGCACCGGCTTGCTGCATTCTCTCGCTCATTGGCGATTCTCCTCTTGTGCCAAGCGGTTGCGGCTCGGTTCCGAGGCCCCCCCGGGAACGAGACCGCGCCAATTCAACCATAGCGATCCGGACCGGTCTGTCGGCTAGGCGACAGTTGCTCTACAATCCTTTGTATAAATTCATCGCTTGGTGCAATGCGTCACAGTCATTCCATGCCAGGAGCCTCGGCGTTCGATTTCCTCGCACAGCTCCCCGGTGCGGACCGTGCGGAGTTCGAGTCGCGCGGCCGGCGCGAGCGATACGCGCGCGGCGAATTCGTCTTTCGCACCGGCGAGCCGAGCGAGTGCGCGTATCTGTTGCTCGACGGCCGCATCAAGATTTTTCAGATGACGGCTCCCGGTCGCGAGGCGATCCTGTGGTTCTGCCTGCCGGGCGAGCTGTTCGGGCTCGCCGAAATGGTGGGCGGCGGCGGCCGGCCGATCAATGCACAAGCGTGCGAGGCGTGCGACGTGCTCAGCGTGCGGCGCCAGGAGTTTCAGGCCCTGGTCGAGACGCACCCCAGGATCGCGCTGCTTTCGATGCAAATGCTCGCCTCCCGCTTGCGCGCGCTCGGCGAGACCTTCGCCAATCTCGTCGCCGACGACGCCGACACCCGGATCGCGAAGCTGATCCTGCGCCTCGCGGCGGTGCACGGGGAGCGCCACGGCCGCGACGTACGGCTCGGCCTGCCGCTCACTCACCAGGAAATCGCGAACATGGCTGGGACATCCCGCCAGACGGCCACCCAGGTCATGAACGACCTGAAGCGGCGCGGACTGCTCGGGATAGACGGCCATCGCATCCGAATCGATGACGCTGACGGGCTTTGGAAAATCGCGCTGCGCGCCCGCACAGCGTCTTGAGCTTCGGCGATGGACTGGCTGTTCTTCATCGCGCTGATCGCAAATATCTTCGCGATCGTCTATTTCCGGCTGATGGTCGGATACCACCGGGAGCGCGCGACCGGCGAGCGCGATGCGGGGTTCATGGCCGCGATCAGCTACCCGAGCCGGCGCGGGTTGCCGGAGGAGGGGCTGCGGTACCGCCGCCGCTACTGGTGGGCGGTCACCTTGCTGTTCGCGCTGATCCTCGGTGCGCTCGCGTGGCGGCTCCCTTTCCTCAGCGCCGCGCTGACCGCGGCGGGAACGTGACGTCGCAAGCGCCCGTCCCGCCCGTCGCGTCACTTCTTGATGCCGAGCCAGTCGAGCAGCTCGATGAGCGGCGCCGCCTCGGCCTCCCTGAACCCCGAAATCCCG
>JBFGLA010000076.1:0-9997 GCA_041576355.1 Burkholderiales bacterium | reverse complement strand
CGCGCGCGCTGCGCTTGCGCCGAGAGTCCGCTGCCCGAGAGCGCGAGCGTCACCGAGGCGAGCGCGGGCGCCGGGGGCTTCTTCTGCGTCTTCAGCTCGTCGAAGCGGTAGAACGCGTCGCGCACGCCGAGAACCGCGTGGCGCACGTTCCAGGCGAGCGGCCGCTCGCCCACCTTGATGTCCGCGAGGCAGACGACGGCGTCCTTCGCACCGAGATCTTTCAGCGCCCGCCCGGCCCCGCGCACCGCGTCAAAGTACGCCAGCTCGCGAAACTCGCTTCTTTCGCCGAGTCCGACGAGCAGCACCCGCTCCGCGGCGAGCCCCGGCACCTGGCGCAGAAGCAACGTCGATCCGGTGGATCCGGGCAGATCGCCCTGAGCGAGCACGCGGCGCAAAGCGCCGCGTGCGGCGCGGTCGACGACCTGGGCCGCTCCCGCGAGCGAGCCGCCCGAGCGGCCCTCGCCCTTGAACACGCCGAGCACGAGACAGCCGGTCTTCATGCGCTCGGGCGCCTGCGCTTTTATGCTAAATTGCACGGAGTACTCCCGATAATCGAAGGAACGCGGGGGGCCGAGCGGCACCCGCGCATCACGTCCAAGCCGGCGCGAATCATCGCATGTTTTGCTGCCCGGCGCGAAATCCGGGAGTCGTCAAGCGATGACGATTTTCCAGCGTGCGCTGTTTAGAGAATTCGCCGCGATCGCGGGAGCGGTATTCTTCACGCTGTTCGCGATCGCGCTGACCACGCGCCTCGTTCGCCTGCTCGGGCAGGCCGCGGGCGGCAAGATTCCCTCGGACGCCGTTGCCGCCTTCCTCGCGATGTTCGCGCTCGGCGTGATGCCTCTGCTCCTCTCGCTCACCCTTTTCCTCACCGTTCTGCTCGCGCTAACGCGCAGCTATCGCGACTCGGAAATGGTGGTCTGGTTCAGCTCGGGGCTTTCGCTCGCCGCCTGGCTGAAGCCGGTGCTCGCGTTCGCGCTGCCCGTGGTGGCGGCGATCGGCGCGCTGTCGTTGTTCGTCTCTCCGTGGGCGGCGCAAGTCGCCGAGCAGTACCGCGCGCGGCTGGAGGCGCGCGACGACGTGGCGCGCGTCAATCCCGGAGTATTCGGCGAATCGAGCGGCCGCGATCGCGTGTTTTTCGTCGAGTCGCTCGCCGAGGAGCGCAACGAGGTACAGAACGTTTTCGTGAGCTCGGTGCAGCACGGTCGCTCCGGGGTGGTGCGCAGCGAGCGCGGCTACTCGGAAGTCGCGCCGAACGGCGATCGCTTCCTGGTCCTCGAGAAGGGGCGCCGCTACGAGGGCGAGCCGGGCGGTGCCGAGTACCGCGTCATGGAGTTCGAGCGCTACGCGACGCGCATCGAAGCGAAGGAGCGCGCGCAGCCGGTCATCACCAATAAGCAGGCCTCGACGCTCGCGCTGATCGAGAACCCGACGCCGGCGAGCCGCGCCGAGCTGCTCTGGCGTATCGGCCTGCCGGTCTCCGCGCTCATCGTCACGCTGCTCGCGATCCCCATGAGCTTCGTCAACCCGCGCGCGGGCCGCTCGGCGAACCTCCTCTTCGCGCTGCTCACCTACCTCGTGTATTCGAACCTGCTCTCGGTGAGCCAGGCGCAGGTTTCGCAGGGCAAGCTCGATTTCGCGCTTGGCGTCTGGCTCGTGCACGGAGTGATGCTCGCGGTCGTCCTCGTGCTGTTCGCGCGCCGCATGAGGCTGCCGAGGCGATGAGGGCGCACGGATGAGAACGCGTACGATCGAGAGATACCTGGCGCGCCAGATCTACGTCGCCGTGGGTTTCGTGCTGCTCGGCTTCCTCGGCCTGTTCGCCTTCTTCGACGTCATCCGCGAACTGGGCGACCTCGGCAACGGCGACTACGGGCTGCGCCAGATCTTCACCTACGTCCTGCTGTCCACACCGACCCACGCCTACGAGCTCTCGCCGATCGTCGTCCTGATCGGCACCCTCTACGTGCTCGCCCAGCTCGCGAGCAACTCGGAGTTCACGGTCATGCGCGGCTCCGGCTTCTCGCCGCTCGCTGCCGGCGCCGTGCTGGCCCGGGTCGGGATCGTGTTTGCCGTCGCGACGTTCGTGGTGGGCGAGTGGGTGGCGCCGTACAGCGAGGAGACGGCACAGAAAGTCCGGCTGCGCGCCATGAGCTCCCTGATCGGCCAGGATCTGCGCTCGGGTCTGTGGTTCCGGGATGAACGCGCGTTTATCAACGTGCGCGAGGCCCGGCAGGCGAGCGTGCTGAGCGGGGTACAGATCTACCAGTTCGATTCCGCGTACCGGCTGAACGTGCTGAGCGCGGCCGAGCGGGGGGAATATCAGGGCAGCGGCTTATGGATACTGCGCGACGTCGTGCAGACGCGGTTCACTCCGCAAGGGCCGCGGATCGCGAAGTTTGACGAAATGGAATGGCGTTCTGCGGTGACGCCGGAACTCATCAACGTTCTGATCGTCGTTCCCGAGCGGATGTCTTCCTGGGCGCTGTACAAGTACACCCAGCATCTGGCGGGGAATCGGCAGAAAACCGAGCGCTACGAGATCGCGATGTGGAAAAAGATCTTCTATCCCTTTGCGACGTTCGTCATGATGGCGCTCGCGCTGCCTTTCGCGTACCTGCACGCGCGCTCGGGCATGGTCGGAGTGAAAGTATTCTTCGGCATCATGCTCGGCATACTCTTCCACGTCGTGAACAGCCTCTTTGCGCACGTCGGACTGCTGCAGAAGTGGCCGCCGGTAAGCGCGGCGGCGCTGCCCAGCGCGGCGTTCTTGCTCGCCGCGCTGGCGCTCATGTGGCTCGTGGAGCGGAGGTAGGCGGGACCGCGCGGGGGACCAGCACGAGGCGGGTGCCCGCGAGCCGGTCGTGCAGGAACTGGCGATCGCGGTCGAAAAGCGCCCAGCCCAGTCCGATCCCGGACACGGCCAAGGTCGCGAACGCAAGCCAGGGATTGCGGTGCGCTAACGCGCCGGCGATTGCGACCAGGAACACGCCGACGAAGATCGCGCAGTACGCAAGCCGCGCGAACGCCGTCCGTGCGGGAACGGCGGGTTGCCCGGGTGCCACCAACCGGATGCGCCAGGTCTTCATGGCGAGCGTCTGGCCGCCGCGCAGCCAGCACCACAGGAAGTAGGCCGCGAACAGCGCGGCTAGGTGAACCTGGAGCGCGATGCGCAGCCACCCCGTCGCCGGCTGCCCCCCGCTCACGAAGAAGAACACCCAGGTGCCGATGAACGCGATCGCGAAGAGCAGCAACCCCTCGTAGACCATGCTGATCAAGCGGCGTGGAAGGCTCGGCACCTGCCACTCCGCGGGGTCTGTCCCGCTCACCACTCCCAGCTGGACTCGCCGGCCATTTTGGGCGGCGGCTTCTCGCGCGCACGCTGGCGGGCGCTCGCGCGCGGCTCTTTGGGCGGCGGACCGAGCTTTTGGCGCTCGGCCGGCGGGAGCGCTTGGTATTCGGACCAGCGGCGCGACAGGTCTTCGCGCTTTTCCGGAGGCATCTTTTCGATGCGACGGTATTTCTCGCGTGCTTCGCGCCGCTGCTCGGGCGAGAGCTTGGCCCACTTATCCATCCGCGTCTGGACACGCTTTTGCTCGGTCGGCGTCATCTTCGGATATCGCTTGGCGATGCCGATCCACTTCCTCTTGCGTTCCGGCTCGAGCTCGTCCCAGCTGCCGGAAAGCGGCGCGAGAATCTGCTGATGCTCCGGGGTCAGGTCCGACCAGGCGGGATTCTTCTTGGCGGGTTGAGCTGCGACGACAACCGCCGCAAAGGCGAGCAGTAGCGCGCCCAGCACCAGTGAGACGGCGCGAGGCTTGCCATTCCGTTGACGCGGGGGTAAGAAACGCCCGCCCCCCGCACTCCCTAGCTGCCGCCGCGCCGCTTCAACCACGCCTCGAATCCTTTGTCGAGGTATGCGTCGATCGGGAGGTCGTCGGTCAGAAGCTGCGCATCGATTTCCTCGACTTCGGCTGCGCGCTGCTTCTGTTGCCAGGTGTAGATCGTGATCAGGCCGACGCTGAGGACGATCAGCGGCAACAGCAGCCTGATCGAAATACCGCGCAGGCCGCCGAAACTGCCGGCGACGTGACCTGCCCACGCCAGTGCGGGCTCGCGCTCGAGCTTCTGGCTCGACAACGCCCGCTCGCGCGCCGCCCGCAGCCTTTCTGCGGTATGCGAGTCGAGACGCGCGCCCAGGTTCAGGTGCTGACGGATCTTGCTTCCGAATTGCAGTTCGTTCATGGTGTTTCCTGGGTCGCCAAGTTTGCTCAGAGGGTGATCCCGCGCATCTTGAGCGCTGCCGCCAATGCATGAGCCGCTCTGGAGCAGTGTGTTTTCACACTGCCCTCGGAGCACCCCATGACACTTGCGGTTTCGGCGACGTCCAGTTCCTCCCAGTAACGCATGATAAACGCTTCGCGTTGACGCGCAGGCAGCTTGACAATTTCTTGCTCAATTATTTCAAGTACTTGCGAACGCTCCAGTTGTTCCGCCGGCGCCTCACCGAACTTCGACTCGGTGTCCGCCTCCAGGGTTTCGAGCGGATCGGCGTCTTCTTCTTCGCCGCGCCCGGGCGCGAGCGACGAGAGCAGCGTCGACCACAGAGAGCGTACCTTCTGGCGGCGAAAGAAATCCCGGATCGCATTCTGCAGAATGCGATGAAAAAGCATTGGCAACTCGGCCGCCGGACGGTCGCCGTATTTCTCGGCCAGTCGGAGCATCGAGTCTTGCACGATGTCCAACGCCGCCTCGGCGTCGCGAACGGCGAACATCGCCTGCTTGTAGGCGCGTCGTTCCACGCCCTCGAGGAACGCTGAAAGCTCGCCGCGGGATGCCAGCTGTATCCTCCTAAACCACGCGCCGCCTGCGCGGCACGGCCGTCGGGCAGGCGGGGCCACGCATGGCGCGGCGCCGGGCTTCGTTGCCCGTGTTTGCGTCGGATGTTACCAAATCGCCCGGATTTGTTGCGGCGGCGGTGCTTGACCGCATCGCAGCAACTCTTTATTGTTCAACGTTTTCCGCTGCTTTGTTGGCGTGTTCATGGACCGAGTCAAGGGGATCGAGATCACCGGCGCCGAGATTGTCGTGCGCTGCCTGCAGGAGGAGGGGGTCGAGTACGTGTTCGGCTACCCGGGCGGGGCGGTCCTCTTCATATACGACGAGCTGTTCAAGCAGGACAAGGTCAAGCACGTTCTCGTGCGTCACGAGCAGGGCGCAGCGCACGCCGCGGACGGGTATTCGCGCGCCTCGAAGAAAGTCGGCGTTTGCCTCGTGACCTCAGGCCCCGGTGTCACCAACGCGGTGACTGGAATCGCGACCGCGTACATGGACTCGATTCCGATGGTCGTCATCACCGGCCAAGTGCCCACCCATGCCATCGGGCTGGACGCATTCCAGGAAGTGGACACGGTCGGCATCACGCGCCCGTGCGTCAAGCACAACATTCTGGTCAAGGACGTCAAGGATCTCGCGCTCTCGATCAAGAAGGCGTTCTACCTCGCGGCCACGGGTCGGCCGGGGCCCGTGCTCGTCGACATCCCCAAGGACGTCACCGCTGCGGTGTGCGAGTTCCAGTACCCGGAATCGGTTTCGATGCGCTCGTACAACCCGGTGCGCAAGGGCCACGCGGGCCAGATCAGGAAGGCGGTGCAGCTCTTGCTCGAGGCCAAGCGCCCAATGGTCTACACCGGCGGCGGCGTTATCCTGTCTGAAGCCGCTCCCAGGCTCGCCGAGCTGGTGCGCATGCTCGGCTTTCCCTGCACCAACACGCTGATGGGGCTGGGCGGCTACCCGGCGACCGACCCGCTATTCCTCGGCATGCTCGGCATGCACGGGACGTACGAGGCGAACATGGCGATGCAGCACTGCGACGTGCTGCTCGCAATCGGCGCCCGGTTCGACGACCGCGTGATCGGCAACCCGGCGCATTTCGCGCAGAACCCGCGCAAGATCGTGCACATCGACATCGATCCGTCGTCGATCTCGAAGCGGGTGAAGGTGGACGTGCCGATCGTCGGCCATGTTCCGGATGTGCTCGACGAGCTGATGCGGATCCTCAAGCAGGGGCCGCAGCGGACCGACGCCGCCGCGCTGAAGACCTGGTGGGCCCAGATCGAGCTGTGGAAATCCAAGGATTGCCTGCGCTACGACCGCGGCGCGAAGATCATCAAGCCGCAGCTCGTCGTGGAGAAGCTGTACGAGGTGACGGGGGGAGACGCGTTCGTCACGTCCGACGTCGGCCAGCATCAGATGTGGGCGGCGCAGTTCTACAAGTTCGATAAGCCCAGGCGCTGGATCAATTCGGGCGGGCTGGGCACGATGGGATTCGGCCTGCCCGCAGCGATGGGCGTGCAGCTCGCCAACCCCGGCGCCACGGTTGCCTGCGTGACGGGTGAGTCGTCGATCCAGATGTGCCTGCAGGAGCTCTCGACCTGCAAGCAGTACCGGCTGCCGATCAAGATCATCAATCTCAACAACCGCTACATGGGGATGGTCCGGCAGTGGCAGCAGTTCTTCCACGGCAACCGCTACAGCGAGTCCTACATGGACGCGCTGCCGGACTTCGTCAAGCTCACCGAGGGCTACGGGCATCGCGGCGTGCTTGTCGACAAGCCCGAGGACGTCGAGCCGGCGCTGCGCGACGCGTTCAAGAGGAAGGACGAGCTGGTCTTCATGGACTTCGTCACCGACCAGACCGAGAACGTCTACCCCATGGTTCCCGGGGGCAAGGGCATCTCGGAAATGATCCTCGCGGAGGAGCTCTGAGCGGTTCGGAGCTCCCGCGTCCGATGAACAACCGGCACATCATTTCCATCCTCGTCGAGAACGAGGCGGGGGCGCTGTCGCGCATCGCGGGCCTGTTTTCCGCACGCGCGTACAACATCGAGTCGCTCACCGTCGCGCCGACCGAGGACCAATCGATGTCGCGCATGACGATCGTGACCACGGGGTCCGAGGACGTCGTCGAGCAGATCACCAAGCAGTTGAACAAGCTGATCGAGATCGTCAAGGTCGTGGACCTGTCCGAGGCCGAGCACATCGAGCGTGAGCTGATGCTGATCAAGGTGCGCGCCGGACAGAAGGAGCGCGAGGACATGAAGCGCATGGCCGACATCTTTCGCGGCCGCGTCATCGACGTATCGGATAACACTTACACGATCGAGCTGACCGGCCACGGCAAGAAGCTCGACGCATTCATCCAGGCGCTCGAGCCGGGCTCGATCCTGGAAACGGTGCGCACCGGTGCGAGTGGAATCGGCCGGGGCGACCGGATCTTGCGGGTCTGAGTCCGACCGGGCGGCTGCCGCGCGTGTCCACGCCGGCGGAAGTACGGGTTTCGCCGGTTACACTTTAGGGAGACGTTATGAAGGTGTATTACGACAAGGACGCCGACCTCTCGCTCGTCAAGGGCAAGAAGGTCTCGATACTCGGCTACGGCTCGCAGGGGCATGCTCACGCCCAGAACCTGCACGATTCGGGCGTGCAGGTCACCGTCGGACTGAGGAAGGATGGAGCCTCGTGGGAGAAGGCCAAGAAGGCGGGCCTCAAGGTGGCCGATGTCGCGGAAGCGGCCAAAGGAGCCGACATCGTCATGATGCTGATGCCCGACGAGCATATCGCCGCGGTGTACAAGAGCGAGGTCGAGCCGCACATCAGGAAGGGCGCAGCACTCGCGTTCGCGCACGGCTTCAACATCCACTACGGCCAGGTCCAGCCGCGCGAGGATCTCGACGTGTGGATGGTCGCGCCGAAGGCGCCCGGCCACACCGTGCGCTCGACGTACGTCGCGGGCGGCGGCGTGCCGATGCTGATCGCGATCCACCGCGACGCGTCGAAAAAGGCGCGCGACATGGCGCTGTCCTACGCCTCGGCGATCGGCGGCGGCAAGGCCGGCATCATTGAGACCTCGTTCAAGGAGGAGACCGAGACCGACCTGTTCGGCGAGCAGACCGTGCTCTGCGGCGGCTGCGTCGAGCTGGTCAAGGCGGGATTCGAGACGCTGGTCGAGGCGGGCTACGCGCCCGAGATGGCCTATTTCGAGTGCCTGCACGAGTTGAAGCTCATCGTCGACCTGATGTACGAAGGTGGAATCGGGACCATGAATTACTCGATCTCCAACAACGCCGAGTACGGCGAGTACGCCACCGGGCCGAAGATCATCACCGAGGACACGAAGAAAGCGATGCGCGAGGCGCTCGCGCGCATCCAGTCGGGCGAGTATGCGAAGGAGTTCGTGCTCGAGAACCGGGCGGGGGCGCCGACGTTGCTCTCGCGCCGGCGCATGACGGCCGAGCACCCGATCGAGCAGGTCGGCGGCCGGCTGCGGGAAATGATGCCCTGGATCAGGAAGAACCGCCTCGTCGACACCTCCAAGAACTGATCCGGCATGAATCACGTCATCGTCGCCAGGTAGGACATGCGGACGCCGTACCCGCATCCCCTGATCGCGCGCGAGGGTTGGCCCTTTCTTGCGATCGCGATTGCGGTCGCGGTCGGAATAGCTTGGCTCGCGGGCGCCTGGTGGTCGGCGCCGTTCTGGCTCGCGGCGCTGTTCGTGCTGCAGTTCTTCCGCGACCCTGCGCGCGAGGCGCCGGACGTGCCGGGGGCGGTGCTCGCGCCGGCAGACGGGCGCGTGGTTGCGGTCGAAAAAGCGCGCGACCCGTGGCTCGAGCGCGACGCGACGAAGGTGTCGGTGTTCATGAACGTATTCAACGTGCACTCGAACCGCTCGCCGGTGGACGGGGTCGTCAAGAAGCGCTGGTACCACGCCGGGTCTTTCCTCAACGCCGCGCTCGACAAGGCTTCCACCGCGAACGAGAGGAACGCGCTCTGGCTGCGCACGGCGGACGGCCAGGACCTGACTTGCGTGCAGATCGCCGGGCTGATCGCGCGCCGCATCCTGTGCTACGTCGACGAGGGCGCGAGCCTCGCGCGCGGGGAGCGCTACGGCTTCATTCGTTTCGGCTCGCGCGTCGACGTCTACCTGCCGCTCGATGCCGAGGTGAGCGCCGGGCTCGGCGATAAGGTGAGCGCCGGGTCGTCGATCATCGCGAGGCTCGCCCGGCATGGCTGATCTGCCCACGCCGCGGGGACCGCTGTCGCTGCGGCGGCGCGGGATCTACCTGCTGCCGAACCTGTTCACGACCGCCGCGCTGTTCGCGGGCTTCTACGCCATCGTGCAGGCGATGAACGGGCGCTACGACATTTCCGCGGTGGCGATATTCATCGCCGGACTGCTCGACGGGCTGGACGGGCGCATCGCACGACTGACGCGCACCCAGAGCGATTTCGGCGCCGAGTA
The DNA here is from genome assembly GCA_041576355.1 of Burkholderiales bacterium. Taxonomy (GTDB): domain Bacteria; phylum Pseudomonadota; class Gammaproteobacteria; order Burkholderiales; family SG8-39; genus JAOUFA01. Next base: position 693 of record JBFGLA010000076.1, on the reverse strand, counting down.
CGACAGTCTCTCCGACATGGTCTCGTTCGGCGCCGCGCCGGCGCTGGTCATGTACGAGTGGGCGCTCAAGGACTTGGGGCGCTTCGGCTGGATCGCGGCGTTCGTCTACTGCGCCGGGGCGGCGCTGCGCCTGGCGCGCTTCAACGTCAACATCGGGGTCGTCGACAAGCGATTCTTCCAGGGCTTGCCGAGCCCCGCCGCGGCCGCGCTGGTCGCGGGCTTCATCTGGCTTGCGCACGACAACAAGATCCCGCTCGACGAATACCGCCTCAACTGGGTGGCGGCGTTTTTCACGCTGTACGCCGGCGTGACGATGGTCTCGAGCGTACCCTTCTACAGCTTCAAGGACATCAATTTCAGGAAGAGCGTGCCGTTCTGGGGCATCGTGTTCGTGGTGCTCGGCTTCGTGCTGGTCTCGTACGACCCGCCGATCGTGCTGTTCCTGCTCTTTTGCGCCTACGGCCTGTCGGGTTACGTCGTCTGGGTGTTTCGCCGCGGCCGGCGCTTGCGTCCGCCGCAGTAGATCCGGCACCCGGATCACTGCGCTCCCGGGCCGCGCGCCGGCGAGCGCGCATTCAGCCATTTGTCGAGCATGCCGGTCAGCTGCATGCGCGTGAAGGGCTTGGACAGATGATCGTCCATGCCCGCGTCGAGGCAGCGTTGCATGTCCTCCTGCGAGGCGTGCGCGGTCAT
>JBFGLA010000075.1:0-10006 GCA_041576355.1 Burkholderiales bacterium | reverse complement strand
TCGGACGAAATCGAGGTCGCCGGTGTTAATTCGCGGCACGAGCTCGCGGCGCTGGAGCGGGCATGGCAGCGCAGGCAGGCCGATCGTCTGCTCGAAGACGGCGTCGCAATCGCGGACCCGGCGCGCTTAGACGTACGCGGCAGCCTGGAATGCGGGCGGGACGTGGAGATCGACGTCAACTGCGTTTTCGAGGGAGCCGTGCGACTCGGCGATCGCGTTCGTATCGGACCGAATTGCGTGCTGCGTGATGTCAGCCTCGCCGAGGGGACCGAAGTGCTCGCGTTCTCCCTTCTCGAGCACGCGCAGGTCGGCGCCCGCTGCCGGATCGGGCCCTACGCGCGCCTGCGGCCCGGCGCCCAGCTGGCCGAAGATGTCCATATCGGAAATTTCGTCGAGATCAAGGCAAGCCGGCTGGGCGCGGGCTCGAAGGCGAACCACCTCGCATATGTCGGGGACGCCGAAGTCGGGCGCCACGTCAACATCGGCGCAGGCACGATCACGTGCAATTACGACGGCGTGGCCAAGCATCGTACGGTGATCGAGGACGATTGCTTCATCGGCTCCGACGCCACTCTGGTTGCGCCGCTCACCCTCGCCAAAGGCTCCTACATCGGCGCGGGATCGACCATCAGCAAGAGCACGCCACCCGGCCAGCTCACCGTCGCGCGCGCGAGGCAGGTTACGGTTCCATCCTGGAAGCCGAAGGTAAAGGGAAAAGGCTGACGATCTCATGTGCGGAATAGTCGGAGCGGCAGCGCGGCGCGATATCGTCCCTATTCTGCTCGAGGGGCTGCGCCGGCTCGAGTACCGGGGATACGACTCGGCCGGGGTCGCGGTGCTGAATGGCGCTGCGCGGCCCGAACTCACGCGCCTGCGAGCGGCCGGACGCGTGGCGGAGCTCGCGGCACAGGTTGCGTCCCGGAGCCTTGCTTCGGCCACCGGCATCGCGCACACGCGTTGGGCGACCCATGGCGCGCCGACCGAGAAGAACGCGCATCCCCATGTCTCGGAGGGACTGGCCGTCGTGCACAACGGAATCGTGGAGAATCACGAGCCGATGCGCGCGCAGCTGAAAGCGCTGGGGTATTCCTTTACCTCTGACACGGACACCGAGGTGATCGCGCACCTCGTGGCCCATCACCGCAAGTCGAGCCCGGACCTGCTCGCCGCCGCCGCGAAGGCGGTCGCCGAGCTGCAAGGGGCGTTCGCGATCGCGCTCGTCTCGCAGGCCGATCCGCACGCCGTCGTGCTGGCGAGGAAGGGCGCGCCGCTCCTGATCGGGCTCGGCGAAGGGGAGAACTTCGCCGCCTCGGACGTGTCTGCGCTGGTGCAGGTTACGCGCCGCATTATCTTTCTCGAGGACGGGGACTGCGCCGAAATCCGGCCGGAGGGCGTGCGCATCCTCGACGCCGAACGCAAACCCGCCGAGCGCACGGTTCACATGTCCGAGCTCACTGCGCAAGCTGTCGAGCTCGGGCCGTATCGCCACTACATGCAGAAGGAAATCTTCGAGCAGCCGGGTGCGGTGGCGAATACACTCGAGACGGTGAGCAGCGCACAATCCCTGCAGCCCGGCCTGTTCGGCGCCGAGGCGGAGGCGCTGCTGAAGAACGCCACCTCGGTCCAGATCGCGGCCTGTGGAACGAGCTATCATGCCGGTTTGGTCGCGCGCTACTGGCTGGAATCGATTGCGCGTATTCCCTCGAACGTCGAGATCGCGAGCGAGTTCCGTTACCGCGACGCGGTGCCCGACCCGAACGGGCTCTTCGTCACCATTTCGCAGTCGGGCGAGACCGCCGACACGCTGGCCGCGCTCGAGTATGCGAAGTCGCTCGGATACGCGGCGACGCTCACGATCTGCAACGTGCCGGAAAGCTCGCTCATCCGGCGTTCGCGACTGCGGTTTCTGACGCGTGCCGGTCCCGAGATCGGAGTCGCATCGACCAAGGCGTTTACGACGCAGCTTGCGGCCCTCTTTCTCCTGACGCTCGTTCTCGCGCGCCTGCGGGGGCGCCTTGAGCGCGAGCGCGAAGCGGCGTACCTCGCTTCCCTGCGCCACCTGCCGGCCGCCCTGCAGAACGTGCTCGCGGCGGAACCGGAAGTCGCGCGCTGGGCCGAGCGATTCGCGGGCAAGCAGCACGCGCTGTTCCTCGGCCGCGGTATCCACTATCCGATCGCTCTCGAGGGGGCTTTGAAGCTAAAGGAGATCTCGTACATTCACGCCGAAGCGTATGCGGCTGGCGAACTGAAGCATGGGCCGCTCGCTCTGGTCGATCGCGACATGCCGGTCGTGGCGATCGCGCCCGGCGATGCCCTGCTTGAGAAGCTGAAGTCCAATCTGCAAGAAGTTCGGGCCCGGGGCGGACAGCTCTACGTCTTCGCGGACCGGCAAGCCCGAATCGAGGAGGAGGAGATGGTGCACGTCATTCGTCTCGCCGACCACGCGGGGGCGTTGTCGCCCATCCTGCACGTCGTGCCCCTGCAGATGCTTGCCTATCACGCCGCGCTTGCTCGCGGGACGGATGTCGACAAGCCGAGAAACCTCGCGAAGTCGGTGACTGTCGAGTAACCGCATAAGAGGCGCCGCCGCACGCCGCACCTCGCCAACTCGTGATGACCGAAAGCAAACCGCCCGCAGGCGAGCAGGACTCGATTCCCCGGACACGGGAAGCCTTCGAGCGGGCGCTTGATGCCTCCGGTGTCGCGGTGTGGGACACCGATCTGGTGAGCGGCCGCGTGTACTTGAGCAGGAACTGGGCCGCGATGCTGGGCAGCGAGCCGCACGAAACGATCACCACGATCGCGGCGCTGAAGGAGCTTGTGCACCCGGACGACGTGGAAGTGCTGTTCCAACGCCAAGCGGACGTCGTCCGGGGCCTTCGTACCCACTACGCCGCGGAGCACCGTGTTCGCATGGTATCCGGCGCCTGGAAATGGATATTGTCCCGCGGCACGGTGGCCGAGCGCGACCCCGCGACGGGCCACACGCTGCGGATGTGCGGCACCAACGTGGATATCGACGAGTTCAAGAGGCTCGAAGAGAAGCTGACGCGAAGCGAGGAGGAACAGCAACGCATCCTCGATTCGGTCCCGGCGGAGATCGCGTACATCGACCGCGATGAACGGGTCGCGTTCGGCAACAGAACCTATCTCGAACGCAGATTTGTCAGCGCGGAGCAGGTGGTCGGACGCCCCATGCGTGACGTGATGGGGGAGAGCACCTATGCGGCCATCCGGCCGCGCGTGGCGCGCGCCTTATCGGGGCATTCGGTCGAGTTCGAGTTTCAGAGCGAGGACTACGGCGAAATCCGAGAACGGTCAGTCCGATTCGTTCCCGATACGACGAAGGAGGGGGGCGTACGCGGCTTCTTCTATCTGGCGATCGACATTACAGACCGCAAGCGCACCGAACGTGCGCTCGCGGAGAGCGAGGAGCGCTTCCGCGGCCTGACGCGGCTCTCATCGGACTGGTATTGGGAGCAGGATGCGCAGTACCGGTTCACGTACGTATCGGAGGGGTTCAAGGAACACTTCGGGCTCGACCCCGCGCGCTTGCTCGGAGAGCGCTTGCAGGAGGCGGTCGGCGTGGATCTGGTGGGATCGAGCTGGGAGGAGAATCGCTCCCGGTTAGACGCGAGGCAACCGTTCCGTGACGTTTTGCTCCAGCACAGGGTGAGCAGCGGCACGGTTCGGTTCGCACGTATTTCGGGAGAACCGACATTCGATTCACAGGGAAGCTTCCTCGGCTATCAGGGAGTCGGGCGCGACGTGACGGCGGAAGTTCGCGCAGAGGAGGAGCTCAAGGCGGCGAAGCTCGCCGCCGAGCACGCCAATCAGGCCAAGTCGGATTTTCTGTCCAACATGAGCCACGAGCTGAGAACTCCGCTCGGGGCGATCCTCGGCTTCGGCCAGTTGCTTGAGGAAGACGCCGCCGCGCTTCCCGGCGCACTGCACAGCCAATGGGTCGGGAGCATCGTCCGGGCGGGCTGGCATTTGCTCGGCCTTGTCAACGAGGTGCTCGACCTGGCGCGGATCGAGGCCGGGCGTATCGAGTTGTCGCTGGATGCGGTCGCGCTGGAAGATCTGATCGACGAGTGCCAGGGTGAAATCGCGCCGGTCGCGGCGAAGCGCGAAATCACGGTGGCGGCCGATCCCGGCGTGACGCTGCACGTGCGGGCGGACCGGATGCGCCTCAGACAGGTCCTCCTCAACCTGCTGAGCAATGCCGTCAAGTACAACCGCGATCAAGGGGAGGTGCGGATCTCGGTGCGCGCGATCGGCCAGGCCGTGCGCGTCGCAGTCGCCGACTCGGGTCAGGGTATCGCGAAAGAGCGCATGAGCGAGCTGTTTCAGCCGTTCAAGCGGCTCGGGGCCGAGCGCTCCAAGGTCGAGGGTTTCGGGCTCGGTCTATCCATCACGCGGCGCCTCGTGGAGATGATGGGGGGAACCATGGGCGTTGAGAGCGAGCCGGGTCGCGGCAGCACATTCTGGTTCGAGTTGCCGTCGATCGAGCCCGATGAGCCGCAGGCCGCCGGCCTCGCGCCGTCAGCGGACGCCGAGGACAGCCTGAAGGCGGTGGCGGCGACCGTGCTGTGCGTCGAGGACGATCCCGCCAACCAGAAACTCATTCAGGCCGTCTTTTCGCGCTGGAAGCGGATGCGGCTGCTCCTCGCGCAAGACGGCAGGCAGGGGCTCGACCTTGCGCTGAACGGCCGCCCGGACCTGATCCTGTTGGACATCGATCTGCCGGGACTGAACGGCTACGAGATCATGCGCGTGCTGCGAGATCGGGAGCACACGAAGCGTATTCCGGTGATCGGCGTATCCGCGAGGGCGATGCCCGCCGATATGGAGCGCGCCCTCGGCGCGAGCTTCCACGCGTATCTGACCAAGCCATACCAGCTGCGCGACCTGCAATCGGCGATCGAGTCGGCGCTGGTGTCCGTACAAGCCTGACGCAGAGCTGAACCGCGCCGCCTCCGTCCTAAGCAGGAACCACGGCGGTCGCCTCGAGCTCGATCTTCGCGGGCGAGTCGAGCAGATCCGATACGAAGATCATGCTCATCGCCGGGTAATGCGTTCCCATCAATCGCCGCCAGACTCGGCCGAGCTCGGACCGCGCGGCGAGATACGCCGGCTTGTCGCAGCAATAGGCCGTCATGCGGCAAATATGTTCAGGCCTGCCTCCCGCCTCGGCGAGCACGGCGAGTACGTTGACAAGCGCTTGCTCGAACTGCCGTGGGAAGTCCTCGCTCTGAAATTGTTGGTTCGCGTCCCAGCCGACCTGTCCGGCAACGAAGACGATACGACCCGGTATTGCCGCGATGCCGTTGGAATAGCCGATGGGCGGAGCCCATCCTCGCGGCTGCAGGATTTCCATAGGCGCTACTCCGAATAGGTGGGCGGATCGGGATCGTAATCCCAGCCGGGCTCGGGCTTGGGCACGCGCTGCATCCATTCCTTGATCAGCCGGACGTGCTCGCGTTCCTCGGCCGCCATTTCGGTCGCGGCGGCGCGCACCCTCGCGTCGCGAGTCGAGCGCGCCGCGCTGTCGAAGAACTTCTCAGCCCGCTGCTCGGATTCGAGGGCGAGCTCAAGCGCGCGATAAGCCGGCATCAGGTAGTGAGCTTCGCCGGTGGGTACGCTCTCCGGCATCTCGCCCGGTGCGATCGGCGGCCGCCGGGGCGGCGCCTTGCCGGGCATCTTGCCGAGCACGCGCTCCGAGTGCTTGCGCTCGACGTCCGCCATCTTGCGAAAGAGTTTCGCGACCTCCTCGTTATTGTGCACTTCCATCTGGTCCGCGAGCTCGTCGTAGCGTTCGGCGGCTTCCTGTTCCATCGCCAGTGCCTGCGCCATGAACTCGGCGTAGGCAGCGCTTTGTTGGCCGCTCCCGGTGCGCTTCGTGCCGGACTTCCTCCTCTCTGGGCGTCGTGGGCTCATAGCGCGAAGTCCTTCTCGAGCTGGTCGGGCACCGCCGTGCCCCGCCCCATCGGCGGCTCGTAGGGTGGGCGATTGCCGGCGTAGAGGACACCGATATTGAAGCCGTCATCGGTCATGATGCGTCGCGCCGCGCGCGCGGGATCGTCGGTCGGCGCCACCGGCGCCGGGTGCACCGCCTCCTTCCAGCTTCTCTGCTCGGGCCGGAACGTAACGCAGGGGGAAAGCACCTCGACGAACGAAAATCCCCGGTGGCGTATCGCCTGCGCCAGCAATTCGGCTGTTGCGTTCGGGTCGCCGGCAAAGGCTCGGCCGACGAAGTTCGCGCCCGCGGCAAGCGCAATGACCAGCGGATGGAAGGTCCGCAGCCCGGTGCCCTCCGGCGAGAGCTTCGAATGCCAATCGGGCTCGGTCGTCGGCGAGGGTTGGCCCTTGGTCATGCCGTAGACGTGGTTATCCATCACGATGTAAGTCAGGTCCACGTTGCGCCGGCAGGCGTGCAGGAAATGGTTCCCTCCGATCGAGTAGCCGTCCCCATCGCCACCTGCGACCAGCACGGTCAACTCCGGACGCGCCAGCTTCAGCCCGGTGCCTGCCGCAAGCGCACGGCCGTGCACGCCGTGAAATCCGTAGCACGAGGTATACGCGGGGATTCGCGACGAGCAGCCGATTCCCGACACGACGGCAACGTTCTCGGGCCGCAACGCGAGCGCGGCAAGCGCCTTGGTAATGGAGGAGAGAACCGAATAGTCCCCGCAGCCGGGGCACCATACCGGTTTGGAGTCGGACTTGAATTCCTGAAACTTAAGAGGCGCGGCGTCGGGTGCGTTCATGCTCGGCTCATGCGAAGGAGTTCGGAATGAATGTCGGATGGGCGTAGGGGCAGCGGTCCGGGTCTATGCAGCGATTCGATCAGGCAGGGCAGTTCGTATTCTGCGCGCAAGTAACGCGTGAACTGCGCGCCGTGGCTTTGCTCGACCACCAACGCACGCTTGACGCCCTTCAAGTGGTGCGCAAGCCGTACCGGCTGCGCAGGCGCAAGAAGCCGCATCGAGATGAGCCTGACCGGTAAACCGTCGGCGTGCGCGCGTGCGCGCGCTTCGCGTGCCGGGGCCGTGCAAGATCCCCAAGTGAGGATAGCGATCTCTCCCTCGCCCTCGATGTCCGCCCATATCGAGCCGTAATCGATACTCTCCAGCTTACGCTGCCGCTTATCGAGTTGCGCGACGTGGTCCGCCGCCTGGCTGGACGGAATACCGCGCTCGTTGTGCGACAGACCGTCCGCGGTGTAGGCGGCGCCGGGCGTTCCGGGAATCGCCATGGGTGAGACGCCACTAGCGGTGACCGCATAGCGCTTGTAGGAGGGCGCATTCGGCTCGGCGCGCAGCCGCCCGGCCGAGTTCACCAGTTTCTGCGGGCGCTCGACGATTGCGCGCGCCTGGCCGAAGAACTGGTCCGAAAGCACGATCGCCGGGACCTGCAGCGACTCGGCCAGCTGAACCGCCCATTGGGTCGAGCGCAGGCAGTCGGATACCGAATTCGGCGCGACGACTAGATGCGGCGCGTCGCCGTGCAGGCCGTACAGCGCGATGTTCAGGTCCGCCTGCTCCGTCTTGGTCGGGATCCCGGTCGACGGTCCGCCGCGCATGACGTCGACCACGACGATCGGGGTCTCGGAAGCGACGCCGAGGCCGAGCGCCTCGATCATCAGCGCGAGCCCCGGGCCAGAGGTCGCAGTCAGGCTCGGGACGCCGCCGAACGATGCGCCCAATATCATGTTGATCGAGGCGAGCTCGTCTTCGGCCTGAACCAGCACCCCGCCGACTTTCGCCAGGCTCGGCGCCATCCACTCGAGCATTTCCGTGGCGGGCGTGATCGGGTAGGCGGCGACGAATCGCACGCCGCCGCGAATCGCGCCGTATCCAGCGGCCTGGTTTCCCGTGATCAGCCAGCGCGCCGCCCCCCCGTTCGGAGCCGGGAGCCTCTTGTCTTCGCCGAGCGCAGCGGCTTCGCGCATCCCGCAGGCAACCGCCGCGAGGTTTCCTTCTAGGGAAGCGCTGCCTTTCTTGAACGATTTCGCGACCGCCGTCTTCACAGCATCCGCAGGGATACCCACCAGTCCCGCGAGCACGCCGAGCGCGACCATGTTGGCCCAGCCGCCCGGCGAAGACTTGGCGAGGGCCTTGAGCGGAATCGAGGCGCTGCGCGCGCCGCTCTTCACGTAGACCTCCGGCGGCGCGCCTTGGGCCGGATCCCCGATGAGCAGGCTCGTTTCGTCGAGCGCGATCTCCGCGGCGAAGCGGCCGACGTTTTGCCAGTCGATCGCCAGCAGTGCGTCGAACCGGTCGTCGGGCCCATCGACCGGCTCGGTCGCGATGCGCAGCATGCCGGCCGCCTCCCCGCCGCGAATCTGGGGTCCGCTCGAACGGGTCATCAGGCCGTAATACCCCGCCTGCGCCGCCGCTTCGAGCAGCAGGTTCGCGGCCGTCATGACACCGGCGCCGCCGCTTCCCGCGAGGGCTACCGATACGCTGCGCCCGCCGCCGGGCGAGGCTGAATTCGCCGTATGCAAGGATTCCTCCGTCCGACTCTCGTTGTCCGCGAACACCCCGAAACCGGCTTGAGCGGGGGCGAGCCCGCGGCTCGTACGCCCGGTGTGTGCGATTGATGCCGGAATTCGATGCGCATTCCTTGAACTAGATCAAATCCTGCTCTTTCGGGCCGGGCTATCAATAGCATCATTCGATGTCGCTCGCAGATCCGCTTCCATTCGAACTTGAGCCTTTTTAGGTAATGCGGTACTGTAATACCACAATAGGCGAAATGGGAACCGGAAGCAAGTCGCCTGGCTAAGCGGCGGCGGCGCCCGATAAGACGATTTCTCAAGGAGAGTCCCGATGGCCCTCACTGCAACCCAGCCCGCCGCGCCGGCGCTCAAGAGTCACGACTTGGCCGAGCTCGCCGTTCCGGGCGTCAAGGTCGAGAAACGGCCGGCGCGAATGCCCGACGGCAAGACCGTTGCGGGCCTCTACAACGCCTGGATCTGGCTCGACAATCCGGCGCAGTACAACTCCTACACCACCGAGATGGTGAAGGCGGTGATCCTCGCCTTCCGCTCGGCGTCGAACGCGCGCGATGTCAATTGCGTCGTCTTCACAGGGGTTGGTGACAAGGCCTTTTGCACCGGGGGAAATACCAAGGAGTACGCCGAGTACTACGCCGGGCGCCCGCTCGAGTATCGCCACTACATGCGGCTTTTCAACGACATGGTCTCGGCGATCCTCGCCTGCGACAAGCCGGTGATCGCGCGCGTCAACGGCATGCGCATCGGGGGCGGCCAGGAAATCGGCATGGCGTGCGATTTTTCGGTTGCCCAGGACCTGGCGCGCTTCGGCCAGGCTGGACCCAAGCACGGATCGGCGCCGATCGGCGGCGCGACCGATTTCCTGCCGGTCATCATCGGAGCCGAGCGTGCAATGGCTGCGTGCGTCCTCTGCGAGCCGTTCTCGGCGCACAAAGCTTACTCGTGGGGCATGCTGACCGACATCGTTCCCGCGCTCAAGGTCGACGGCAAATGGGTCGCCAACCCGCTCGTCGAAACGAGCCGGATGACCGACGACTACGGGCGCCTCGTGTATGGAGACTTCAAGACGGGAGACGCCGCGAAAGCCGGCAAAGCCCTGCTGGCGAAGGGAACCGTCGATCTGTCCCTGCTCGACGCCAAGGTCGAAGATCTGTGCGCGAAGATGCTGCTCACCTTCCCGGACTGCACGACCAAGACGATCGAGGAGCTGAGAAAGCCCAAGCTCGACGCGTGGAACCGCAACAAGGAAAACTCGCGGGCATGGCTCGCGCTCAACATGATGACCGAGGCGCGCGCCGGGTTCACGGCGTTCAACGAGGGCACCAAGGACGACCGCGAGGTCGACTTCGTCGCGCTGCGCCAGGCGCTCGCGCGCGGCGAGAGCTGGGTCGGGCCGCTGCACGACTCGATCCAACCCGAGGCGAAGAAGGCATGAGCGAAGCCCCGCTCAAGGTCTGGCTCGAGCGCGACGGCGCGCTGCTGCGC
>JBFGLA010000074.1:0-10086 GCA_041576355.1 Burkholderiales bacterium | reverse complement strand
GGCAGCCTCGCCGAGGCGCTCGCCCAGGTGCCCGAGGTGTCGAAGCACCTCGACAAGGCGGCGCTCGCGAAGCTCACCGACCCGTCCAACTACCTCGGCGCAGCGCGCGAGATGGTCGACCACGTCGTTGGGAAGCGCTGATCGAGCTGGGCGGAATAGGGGAGCACGAGGGGAGCATTCCCTCGTGTCGTCAGACGTTACAAGGAGACCTGAAATGGCCATTGAAGTTTCGACCGTCGAGGAGTTCGCGCTCATCCGCCTCAACCGCCCGCAGGCCTTGAACGCGCTCTCGTTCAAGCTGGTGCGCGACCTGTCGAACGCGCTCGACGAAGTGGCGGTGAGCGACGTGCGCGGGCTGCTCTTCATCGGCGCGGGCGACAAGGCGTTCTGCGCCGGCGCCGACATCGGCGAGCTTGCCGGGCGCACGATCGCGCAGACCAAGCGCGGCGCCCAGCTCGGCCAGGCGGTCATGGAGAAAATCACGCGCCTGCCCATGCCCTCGGTCGCGATCGTCAACGGCTACGCCTTCGGCGGCGGGCTCGAGCTTGCGCTCGCGTGCACGTTCCGCCTGGTCACGCCAAGCGCCAAGATGGCGCTGCCCGAGATCAAGCTCGGCCTCATCCCCGGGTACGGCGGCACGCAGCGCCTGCCGCGCCTGGTGGGCGAGGCGCGCGCGCTCGAGATGATCCTCACCGCGCGCGCGCTCGATGCGCAGACCGCGCTCCATTGGGGGCTCGCCAACCGCCTCGTCGAAGGCGATCCTCTCGCCGCCGGCATTGCCTTCGCGCGCGAATTCTCCGTCTACAGCCTGCCCGCGCTCGGCTGCGCGCGCGAGGCGGTGCAGCGCGCGCTCGACACGCCGGTGCACGAGGGGCTGCGCATCGAAGCCGACCTCTCGACGCTCGCCTTCCAGACCCAGGACGCGGTCGAGGGCATGGCGGCGTTCCTGGGCAAGCGCAAGCCCGCGTTCAAGGATCGCTGAAGTGGCGGCGAGCGCCGAGGTGATTGCGGTCACCGGCGCGAGCCGGGGCATCGGCGCGGCGATCGCCGCCGAGCTGGCGCGGCGCGGCTACACCGTCGGCTGCCTCTCCCGCAAGGGGGTGGGAAGCGCCGACGAGCGCTTCGTCCACATCGCTTGCGACGTGACCGACGAGGGCTCGATCCGGGCCGCGTTCGCCGCGCTCGCGAAGCACACGGGCACCATCCACGGCCTGGTGAACAATGCCGGGATGCACCTCGACGGGAAATCGGCCGAGCTCGCGACCGCCACCTGGGAGGCGGTCATGAACACGAACGCGCGCTCGGTGTTCCTCGGCTGCCGCGAGATCTATCCGTACCTGGAGCGCGCCGGCGGCACCATCGTCAACATCGGATCGTTCTTCGACAAGCTCGGCGTCAAGCGCAATCTCGCCTACTGCGCCTCCAAGGCCGCGGTCGGCGCGATCACGCGCTGCCTCGCGGTGGAATGGGCGGCGAAGAGAATCCGCGTGCTCGACGTCGCGCCCGGCTACATCGCGACCGAGCTGAATGCCGAGGCGATGCAGGGGCCGCTCGGCGCCTATCTCGAGGCGCGCGTTCCGACCGGCGGCCCGGGCACGCCGCAGGACGTCGCGAGGCTCGTCGCCTCGCTCTTCTCGGAGGACCTACCCTTCCTCACCGGCGAGACGATCTACCTCGACGGCGGCCAGGGGGTGGCGCACTGATGAGCGTGTTCGAGCGGCTCGACGCGGCGCTCGAATTGCCCGAGGAGGAGCGCATGCTCCTCGAGAGCGTGAAGACGCTCGCGCGCGAGCGCATCGCGCCGCGCGCCGCGCACCACGACCGCAGCGGCGAATTCCCGTGGGACAACGTGAAAGCGATCAACGAGCTGGGGCTGAACGCCATGTTCATTCCCGAGGCCTACGGCGGCGCCCCGGTGTCCTACGCCGCCTACCTCGCCTGCGTGCGCGAGATCAGCCAGGCCTGCGCCTCGACCGGGATCATCTGGGCGACGAATTTTCATGGCGTGAAGCCGCTGGTCGATTTCGGCACCGAGGAGCAGAAGCGCCGCCTCCTGCCGCGGATCGCGCAAGGCGGCCTCGTGTCGCTCGCCATCACCGAGCCCACGGCGGGGTCGGACGCCACCGGGATGAAGACGCGCTTCGCGCCCGCGGGCGATTCGATCGTCATCGACGGCGGCAAGACCTTCATTACCAACGGTGACGTCGCCGACCTCATCCTCCTTTTCGGCAAGTGGAGCGAGATCGACGACGACAGACGATCGATCTCGGCGCTCGTTCTCGAGAAGGGAACGCCGGGGCTCGCGGTCGTTCGCACCGAGGACAAGATGGGGCACCGCGCCTCCAGCACCGCGACCCTCGTGTTCGAGGGCTGCCGCGTGCCGCGCGCGAACCTGCTCGGCGCGCCGGGCGAGGGGCTCGCGCTGCTCCTCGCCTCGCTCAACCGCTCGCGCCCGAGCGTCGCCGCGCACGCCCTGGGCATCGCGCGCGCGGCGTTCGAGGACGCGGTCGCCTACATCAACGAGCGCCGCCAGTCGGGGCGCCGCATCGTCGAATTCCAGGGCATCCAGTTCCTGCTGGCGGATCTGGCGGCCGAGCTCGCGCAGTGCGAGGCGTGGCTGTGGCACGTCGCGCGGCTGGTCGACGGCGGCGCGCAGGACTTCGGCATCGAGGCGTCGATCGCCAAGCTGCGCGCCTCCGATACGGCGATGCGAATCGCCACCGAGGCGGTGCAGCTGCACGGCGGCTACGGCTACTGCAAGGACTACCGCGTCGAGCGCCTGATGCGCGACGCCAAGATCACCCAGATCTGGGAGGGAACGAACCAGATCCACCGCCAGCTCATCGGCCGCAGCTTCATCGCCAAGGGCCGCTAGCATGCGCGCAGTCATCGTCCACGAGCACGGCCCGTACCGGCAGCACCGGGTCGAGGCCGTGCCCGATCCGGTCCCCGGTGCGGGCGAAGTCGTGATCGATACGCGCGCGATCGGGGTCAACTACCCGGACCTGCTCGTGATCGAAGGCAAGTACCAGTTCCTGCCCCCGCGCCCGTTCAGCCCCGGCAAGGAAGTCGCGGGGATCGTGAGTGCCGTGGGCGCCGGCGTGACGCGCTTCAGGCCGGGCGATCGCGTCATGGCGCAGCGCGAGTACGGCACCTACGCGGAAAAGGTCCTGTCGCCGGCGGCGACGGTGTACGTCTTGCCCGAGGCGATGTCCTTCGCCGAGGGCGCGACGCTCGGGCTTGCCTACCAGACCTCGCACTTCGCGCTCGTCGAGCGCGGCGGCTTCCAGCCCGGCGAGACGGTCCTCGTCACCGGCGCCTCGGGCGGGGTGGGCCTTGCCGGCGTCGAGATCGCCAAGGCGCTCGGCGCCACCGTGCTCGCCGGCGTGACCAGCCGCGAAAAAGGCGAGCTTTGCCGGCGCCACGGCGCCGATCACGTCATCGACCTCGCCGCGCCGGATCCGCGCGAGTCGATCCGCGCCCAGGTGTACGCCGCGGTGGGAAAAGGCGGCGTCGACATCGTGCTCGAGAACGTCGGCGGCGAAGTGTTCGACGGCGCGCTACGCGCGCTCGCCTGGTGCGGCCGCATGGTGGTGGTCGGCTTCGCCTCGATGCGGCTGCCCGAGGTGAAGGCGAACTACCTCCTGGTGAAGAACATCTCGGCGGTGGGCCTGCAGTGGAGCGACTACCGCGAGCGCGACCCCGACTGGGTGCGGCGCGTGCAGCGCGAGCTGTACGAGCTGTACGAGGAGGGCAAGCTCAAGCCTTTCGTCAGCGCGAGTTATTCCCTCGAGCGCTACGCCGACGCGCTCGCGCACTTCGTCGAGCGCCGGGCGCAGGGGAAGATCGTTCTCATCCCCTGAGCGACGCTTACGCCCGGGCCGGCGTAGTGGCCCGGCGCCGCAGCGGACGCTGCGCGACAACAGGGCGAACGCCCCAGATGGTATCGGCGTACTGCTGGATCGTCCGATCCGAAGAGAACTTGCCCATGTGGGCGACGTTCAGGATCGCGCGCCGCATCCACTCGTCCCGGTCGCGGTAGACCCGGTCCACGTCGCGCTGGCGGTCGGCGTACGAGGCGTAGTCCGCCAGCAGCAGGTAGTGATCGCCGTCGCGCGTGAGCAGATCGAAGATCGACTCGTAGCGGCCGGCCTCGCCCGGCGAAAAGCGGCCGGAGCGGATTCCGTCCAGGACCTCTTTCAGCTCCGCATTGCGATGGTAGATGTCCCAGGGGTTGTAGCCCGAGGCGCGCAGCCGCACCACCTCCTCGGCGGTGAGGCCGAAGACGAACAGGTTCTCCGCGCCGACCTCGTCGCGTATCTCGATGTTGGCGCCGTCCAGCGTGCCGATGGTGAGCGCCCCGTTCAGCGCGAGCTTCATGTTGCCGGTGCCCGAGGCCTCGGTGCCGGCGGTGGAAATTTGCTGCGACAGATCCGCCGCCGGTATGACGACCTGCGCGGTCGAGACGTCGTAGTTCGGAATGAACACGACTTTCAGCCGCCCGGCGATCGCGGGATCGTTGTTGACGATGCCCGCGACGTCGTTGATGAGACGGATGATGCGCTTCGCGGTGCGGTAGGCGGGCGCAGCCTTGCCGCCGAAGATTACCGTGCGCGGAACGAGATCGGCCGCGGGGTCGGCGCGCAGGCGGTTGTACAGCGCGATCACGTGCAGCACGTTGAGCAGCTGCCGCTTGTACTCGTGGATGCGCTTGACCTGCACGTCGAAGAGCGACTCCGGATCGACCTCGATTCCCTGCAGGCGCCGGATCCGCTCCGCGAGCCGCTCCTTGTTGGCGCGCTTCACCTCGGCGAAGGCGCGCCGGAAACCCGTGTCCTCGGCGAGCGGCGCGAGTTGCTTCAGCTCGGTGAGATTCTTCACCCATCCGCTGCCGATGCGCGAGGAGATCAGCTCGGCGAGCCCGGGGTTCGCCAGGTTCAGCCAGCGCCGCGGCGTGATGCCGTTGGTCATGTTGACGATCTTGTCGGGCGCGAGACGGTGGAAGTCGGCGAATATCGTCTGCCGCATGAGATCGGTGTGCAGCTGGGCCACGCCGTTCACCTTGTGGCTGCCGACGATGGCGAGATGCGCCATGCGGATGCGCTTCTCGCCCGTCTCGTCGATGAGCGACACGCGCCGCAGCAGCTCGCCGTCGCCGGGGACTTGGCGCCGCACGTCGTCGAGAAACCGGTAGTTGATCTCGTGGATGAGCTGCAGGTGGCGCGGCAGCAAACGCTGGAAGAGCGGCACGGGCCAGGTCTCGAGCGCCTCGGGCATCAGCGTGTGGTTGGTGTAGGCGAAGCAGCGGCGCGTGATGTCCCAGGCGCGCTCCCAATCGAGCTCGTGCTGATCGACGAGGAGTCGCATCAGCTCCGGGATCGCGACCGTCGGGTGGGTGTCGTTGAGCTGGATCGCGACCTTGTCGGGCAATTCGCCGAACGCGGAGTGGAACTTGCGGTAGCGGTACAGCATGTCCTGCAGCGACGCGCTGACCAGGAAGTACTGCTGCTTCAGCCGCAGCTCGCGGCCCATCTCGGTCGCGTCGTTCGGATAGAGCACCTTGGACAGGTTCTCCGAGCGGTTCTTTTCCTCGACCGCCTTGATGTAGTTGCCTTCGTTGAAGTACTCGAGATCGAAATCGCGCGTGGCCTTCGCCGCCCAGAGCCGCAGGTTGTTCACCGTCGGCGTGTCGTAGCCCGGAATCGGCGTGTCGTAGGCCATCGCCATCACGTCGTCGGTATCGACCCACTGGTAACGCGTGCGGCCCGCGTCGTCGACTTGGCTCGCGACCCGGCCGTGGAACTTCACCGGATAGAGCACTTCGGGGCGCGGGAACTCCCACGGGTTGCCGTAGCGCAGCCAGTTGTCCGGATGCTCGACCTGGCAGCCGTTCTCGATCTTCTGGTTGAACATGCCGTACTCGTAGCGGATGCCGTAGCCGTAGCCCGGAATTCCCAGCGTCGCCATCGAATCGAGAAAGCACGCCGCGAGCCGCCCGAGACCGCCGTTGCCCAGCGCGGCGTCGTTCTCGATCTCGCGTATGGCCTCGAAATCGAGCCCCATGCTTTCCACCGCCTCGCGAAATTCCCCGTCGCAACCCATGTTGAGCACGCTGTTCGAGAGCGCCCGGCCCATCAGGAATTCCATCGAGAGGTAGTACACGCGCTTCGCGTCGGCGCGGTAATAGCTGCGCATCGTCTCCATCCAGCGCTCGATCAACCTCTCGCGCGCAACCGCCGCCGCGGTGTGGAACCAGTCGCGGTGAGTCGCGGTGATGGTGTCCTTGCCGATGCTGTAGACGAGGTGATTGGCGAGCGAATGCCGGATCGCGGCGACGTCGGTCGCCGGATGATCGAGATCGTTCTGCGATTTGCGCGTCTTGGCCATCAAGGGGTTCGTTTTTTCCGAAACACCACGACATGTTGCCACGGCAGCGTGCGGACCGTCTTCACCCATTCCAGGGGATGCGCCGCGGCCTCCTTGCGCACCTGCGCCTCGCTCATCTTGTGCAGCAGCTTGATCGGCACCTCGGGGTCCTCGGCCTTGTACTCGACGAACACGACGCGCCCGCTGGGCTTCAGCGCGCGCACGATCGCGGCGAGCATCTCGTGCGGGTATTCGAACTCGTGGTAGACGTCGACCATGAGCGCGAGATCGAGACCCGCCTCGGGGAGCTTCGGGTCGGTCTCGGTGCCGAGCACCGGCTTCACGTTCGTCACCCCGCGGCGCTTCATCTGCCGCTGGAGCAGCTCGATCATCTCGGGCTGGATGTCGACCGCGTACACCGCGCCCGACTCGCCCACGCGCTGCGCCATGCGCCAGCTGTGGTAGCCGGTGCCGGCGCCGATATCTGCGACCGTCATGCCGGGGGCGAGCGCGAGCTCGGCGTGCAGTAGGTCCGGGCGCTCCTCCTCGACCCGCTCGGCGCGCTCGAGCCATTCCGCGCCGTGCCAGCCCATCACGTGCGAGATCTCCCGCCCCAGGTAGACCTTGCCGATGCCGTCGGGGCTCGGCGAGATCCGCGTGTAGCGCGCGCCCTCCTGCGCAAGCGCCGCGGTCGCGGCGAGCAGCGCGAAAAGGAAAGCGGCGAGCTTGAGCGAAACGCGGATCATGACCAGACTACTTGCCCTTCCACTGCGGCGCGCGCTTGTTGAGGAAGGCGTCCATGCCTTCGCGGAAGTCCTCGCTCATGTAGCACATCAGGATCAGGTCCTGGCCCTCGCCCTTCGGGATCGACGGCCGCAGGCGCAGCAGCGCCTCCTTGGTCGCCTGCAGGGTCAGGGGCGCGTGGCCGGCGACGAGCCGCACCAGCTCCTCGGCCCGGGTCATCATCGCCGCCGGATCGTCGACGACCTCGGTGACGAGCCCGATCGCGAGCGCTTCCTGCGCCTCGATCAGCCGCGCCTGGAAGACGATGTCCTTCATGCGCGCCGCGCCGATCAGCGCCGCGAAACGCGCGTAGTTGCTCATCGACAGGCAGTTGCCGAGCGTGCGCGCGACCGGGAAGCCGAACTTGGCGTTGCCCGCGGCGATGCGCAGGTCGCAGCAGCCGGCGATCCCCGCCCCGCCGCCGGTGCACGCACCCTTGATCGCGGCGATGGTCGGCACCCGGCAGCGCTCGAGCGCCCCCAGCACGCGATCGATGCGCGCCTCGTAATCGAGCGCGTCCTGCGGCTTGTCGAAAGCGCGGAACTGCGAGATATCGGTGCCGGCGGCGAAGGCCTTGTCGCCTGCCCCCGTCAGCAGCATGGCCTTGATCGAGCGGTCCTCGTTCGCGATGCCGCACACCTCGGCCAGCCGCTCGTACATGGCGAAGGTGAGCGCGTTGCGCGCCTGGGGCCGATTGAAGGTCACGTAGGCGATGCCGTCGCGGACCTCGTAGAGGAGGTCCTGTCCGGCGTCCGATCCCGCGGCGGCGGTCGGCTGGGTCTTGGCGGTCATTTCGGGCTCCGTTATTGTGCGCAGGGTCGGAATGTGGGATCTAGCCCGCGCGCTGTCAACACGCAGTCAACATATTGACAAGCGGCAGGCAGGCCCTGAGTATCTCGCCCGCAGCGACGCAAGTCTGCGAAAAGGAGGAGGACCATGGTACGCAAAATCATTCTCGGCGTGGCACTGCTGGCGGCATCCGTCGCCGCGAGCGCGCCGGCAATCGCCCAGGACAAGTATCCGAGCAAGCGCCTCGACTGGACGATCGCCTTCGGGCCGGGCGGGGGCAACGACATCATGTCGCGCACCCTCATCTCGATCCTCGAGAAATACAAGCTCTATCCCGAGAACATCGTGGCCGAGAACCGGGCCGGCGGCAGCGGCGCGGTCGGCTGGGGCCACCTCTTCAACCAGAAGGGCAATCCGTACCACGTCTCGACGACCAGCGGCAGCTTCATCACCACGCCGCTGCAGGCGAATACGCCGTGGCAGCCGGTGAGCTTCACGCCGGTCGCGCTGCTCGCCTCGGACGACATGCTGCTGCTGGTCAACAAGAACTCGAAGATCACGAGCATGAAGGAGTTCATCGCGGCCGCGAAGGCGAAGCCGCCCGCGATCGGCGGCATCGGCGCGGTCAACATCGACTTCATCGTGCCCAAGCTCGTCTCGGAGCAGGCGGGCTTCACCTTCAGCTACGTCTCGTTCAACAAGCAGGGCGAGCTGATCACGGCGCTGCTCTCCGGCGCGCTCGATGCGGCGATGTCGAACCCGGGCGAGGTGCTGGGTCTCCTGCAATCGGGCGACATGCGGGCGCTCGCCTTCAGCGGCAAGAGCACGCCCAAGGCGCTCGGCAACGTGCCGACCTTCGCCGAGCTGGGCTACGACATCGGCATCTCGCTGCCGCGCGGGCTGGTGCTGCCGCCCGACGTGCCGAAGGAGGCGCAGCAGTGGTGGATCGACACCATGAAGAAGGTCGTCGAGACGCCGGAATGGAAGGCCTACATCGACAAGCAGCTCCTCACCGAGAACGTGCTCTACGGCGAGGACTTCCGCGCTTTCCTGACCAAGACGCAGAACACGTTCGCCGACATCCTGCGGAAGTCGGGCGCGATCAAGTAGCCTCGGGTCCGAAGTGGGCAAGGACGCAGAGGCGGCGCCCGCGCGCGGCGCCCGGGCGATGCGCGCGGGGTTTCTGCTCGCGATCCTGTTTCTCGCCGCCTCCTACACCTACATCGCGTTCGCCGAGCTGAGCTACCTGTCCTCGGCCGGGCGGCTCGGGCCGGGGTTCTTCCCGCGCTTGATCGGCGCCAGCCTGGTCGCGATGTGCGTGCTGAGCCTGTACCTCGACCTGAGGCGAGGTAGCGAGGGCGCGGGCGTATCGCCCTTCTGGCGCACCGCGCTCGTCGTCGCGTTCCTCTCGGCGATCTTCGTCGCGCTGCTCGACGTGCTCGGCGGCCTCGTTTCCATGATCGTCTTCATGGGAGCCGCGCTCGCGATCCTCAACCGCGGCCGGGCGGTGCAGAACGCGCTCATCGCGCTGCTGCTGCCGCTCGCCGTGTACCTGTTGTTCGTGGTCTGGCTCAAGGCCTCGATGCCGCGCGGGATCCTTCCGCTCCCGTTCTGATGGACATCTTCGCCAATCTGCTGATGGGGATGTCGGTCGCGATATCGCCGATCAACCTCGTTTATCTGTTCATCGGCGTCATGGTGGGAATGATCGTCGGCATCATTCCCGGCTTCGGGCCCTCGGCCGCGCTCGCGATCCTCTTGCCCGTTACCTTCGGCATGGACCCGACCGGCGCGGTGATCATGCTGGCGGCGATCTACTACGGCTCGATGTACGGCGGCACGATCACCTCGATCCTGCTCAATACGCCGGGAGAATCGTCGACGGTGGCGAGCACCTTCGACGGCTATCCGCTCGCGCAGCAGGGCCGCGCCGGGCCCGCGCTCGTCATGCAGGCGGTGGCGTCGTTTGTCGGCGGAACGATCGGCGTGATCCTGATCACCGTGCTCGCGCCGCTCTTCGCCCAGGTGACGCGGAACTTCGGCCCGCCGGAGTTCTTTCTGCTCGTCATGATGGGGCTCTCGACCCTCATCGTCATGGTCGGCGGCAACTGGCGCTACGGCGTGATCTCGGCGCTGATCGGTTTCGCG
>JBFGLA010000073.1:0-10105 GCA_041576355.1 Burkholderiales bacterium | reverse complement strand
TTGCAGGCGACGTAGTCGTCGTACTTGACGACTTCCGCGCGAATGAAGCCGCGCTCGAAATCGGTGTGGATCACCCCAGCCGCCTGCGGCGCGGAAGCGCCGACTGGCACCGTCCAGGCGCGCACCTCCTTCGGCCCGGCAGTGAAGTAGGTCTGCAGCCCGAGCAGCTCATAGCCGGCGCGGATGACGCGATTTAGTCCCGGCTCGCGCATCCCCATGTCGGCGAGAAAAACCCTTCTGTCCTCATCCGACATATCGGCGATCTGGGCCTCCAGCGCGGCGCAGATCGCGACGACCGGCGCGCCTTCATTCGTTGCATGCGCCTCGACCTTCGCCAGCAGAGGGTTGTTCTCGAACCCGTGCTCGGCGACATTGGCGACATACAGGGTCGGTTTCATCGTCAGCAGGAATAGCGGCTTGAGCACCGCAAGCTCCTCTTTCGACAGTTCCGCGCTTCGTGCGGGACGTCCCGCGTCCAGCACCGCCAGCACCTTCTCGAGCGCCGCCACCAAACGCTGCGCTTCCTTGTCGCCACCGGCTTTCGCGACCTTCGTGTAGCGCGCGAGCTGCTTATCGACCGCCTGCAGATCGGCGAGCGCGAGCTCGGTGTTGATCGTCTCGATGTCGGAGACGGGATCGATCCTTCCCGCGACGTGAACGACGTTTGGGTCGTCGAAGCAGCGCACGACGTGCGCGATCGCATCGGTTTCGCGGATATTGGCGAGAAACTGGTTGCCCAGACCCTCGCCCTTCGAGGCGCCGGCGACCAGGCCTGCGATGTCTACAAACTCGACGGCCGCGGGTATCACTTTCTGCGGTTTGGCGATTTCCGCAAGCTTCGCGAGCCGTGCATCGGGCACCTCGACAATGCCGACGTTGGGCTCGATGGTGCAGAAGGGATAGTTCTCCGCCGCGATTTGAGCCTTGGTGAGCGCGTTAAAGAGAGTCGATTTGCCCACATTGGGCAAACCGACGATACCGCACTTGAGGCTCATTTCTTGCGCGGCGGCTCGGAGCCCGGGAGGATCGACTTGAGCAGCGACTTGATCTTGCCGCCTTTGGTATCGGGGTCCTTCGTTTCCTTGCCCGGCGTGCCTTTGCGCTTGGGTTCTTCGCGCGCCGCAGGCTTCTTTTCGACCGGTGCTTCGATCTCCGCCGTATGCAGCTTGTGCATAGCAGCCTGCATGTCGCCTGCGAGGGCGAGCGGCAGGATTTCAAGCGCCTTTTCTATCGAGCGATCGATCGCTTCGCGGTCCTCCGGCGCGGGCTTCTTGAGGACGTAATCCACGACCTGGGCCTTGTCTCCGGGATGCCCGATCCCGAGACGCAGCCGCCAGAAATCGAGCGAGCCCAGGCGCCCGGCGATGTCCTTCAGACCGTTGTGACCGGCGATGCCGCCGCCCTGCTTGATCTTCGCCGCGCCGGGAGGAAAGTCGAGCTCATCGTGCACGACGAGGATCTCGCCCGCCGGGATCTTGAAAAAACCGGCGAGCAGTCCGACCGACCGACCGCTCGCGTTCATGTGGGTTTGCGGCAGAAGGAGCCAGGTTCCGCTGGGCTCGTGGCGCCCGACATAAGCGTGATACTTGGCGTCATTTCTCAGCATGACGCGTTCCCGCGCCGCGAACCGCTCGACGAGCCAGAACCCGGCGTTGTGCCGCGTAGCTTCGTACGCCTTGCCGGGATTTCCCAAGCCGACGATGAGACGGATGCCTGCCATATGTGCCTGCGAGCGGAAAGCGGCAAGGACCGCGCGGGTCCCGCCGCTTCGCGCAAGACTGGGTTATTTCTTCTCTTTCTTCTCGGCGCCCTTCTCGGCGGCCTTCTCGCCGCCCTTCTTCTCCGCGCCCTTCTCGGCAGCACCCTCGGCCGCCTTCTCGGGTTGCGCTTGGGCCGTGGTCGGCACCTCCCCCGCGGCCGGCGCTTCTATGGTCGCAGCTTCCTCTTCCTCAGTGATGAGCGCAGGCAGGATCACCGTCGCCACCACGGGGTTCTCGCTCCTGTGCAGAACGGCTTCGACCCCCTTCGGCAGCACCAGGTCCCTCGCGTGGATCGAGTTGCCGACCGACAGGTTGCCCAGGTCGACCTCGATGAATTCGGGTAGGTCGTCCGGGAAGCAAGTGATGTCGAGATCGTTCATGACGTGGCTCGCGACTCCGCCCTGCACTTTGACGCCCGGCGACGTTTCCGCATTCACGAAGTGCAGCGGGACCTTCATGTGGATCTTCTTGTCCTTGGACACGCGCTGGAAGTCGACGTGTTGCACCTGCACCTTGAACGGATGCATGTTGAAGCTGCGCAGCAGCACCGGTTCTGGCGTTCCATCGAGCTTGAGCGTCAGAATCGAGGCGTGAAACGCCTCGCGCGATAGGTTCTGGTACAGCTCCCGGTGATCGAGCTCGACATTGATCGGGCCCTGGGCTCCGCCGTAAACGATACCGGGTACCTTGCCTTCGCGGCGCAGGCGGCGGCTCGCACCCGTGCCCTGCACCTCGCGCTTCGTCGCGCTGATTTCGATTTTCATTGCTACGCTCCTCAGTGTGTCGTCAGGCCCGCGACCAGGCACAGACGGGATTGAAAAAAGATACGGAAACCCGCTCGTCTTCGCGTCTCATTATGCGCTCACTCGATAAACAGCGAGCTGACCGATTCTTCGGTGAAAATCCGAAGTATCGTCTCCGCGAGCAGGCCCGCGACCGAGAGCTGCCTGATTTTCGCGCAGCTTCGCCCTTCCTCGCTCAAAGGAATCGTGTCGGTCACGACGAGCTCGTCGAGATCGCTTGCCACGATCCTCTCGATCGCGCCGCCGGAGAGCACCGGATGGGTGCAGTAGGCGACGACTTTGGTCGCGCCCTCGGCCTTGAGCACCTGCGCCGCCTTGCACAGAGTGCCCGCGGTATCGACCATGTCGTCCATGATCACGCACGTGCGGCCATCGACCTCTCCGATGACGTTCATCACCTCCGAGACGTTCGCCTTCGGGCGGCGCTTGTCGATGATCGCCAGGTCGGATTCGAGGCGCTTGGCGAGTGCCCGGGCGCGGACCACGCCGCCGACATCGGGCGAGACGACGATCAGATCGTCGTAGCGCTGCTTCCACACGTCGCCCAGCAGCACGGGAGCCGCATAGATGTTGTCCACGGGCATGTCGAAGAACCCCTGGATCTGGTCGGCGTGCAGGTCCATGGTCAGCACCCGCGTGACGCCTACCGCGGCCAGCATGTTCGCCACGACCTTGGCGCTGATCGCAACGCGCGCCGATCGCGGCCGGCGGTCCTGGCGCGCGTAGCCGAAGTACGGAATTGCCGCGGTGACCCGGGCGGCGGAGGAGCGCCTGAGCGCGTCCGCCATGATCAGCAGTTCCATCAGGTTGTCGTTCGTGGGCATCGAGGTCGATTGCAGCACGAACACATCCTTGCCGCGCACGTTCTCGAGCAGCTCGATCATGACTTCGCCGTCAGAGAACTTGCCGACGACCGCGCGCCCGAGGGTGATGTTCAGATGCTTGACGACGTCCTGGGCGAGACGCGGATTCGCGTTCCCGGTGAACAGCATCAATCGCTCGAGAGGAGCGTTGGTCATCGCGCCGATGTCGCCCATAAAAAAAACAGGCCGCGTTCCGCAACCTGCCGCACTAGTAATTGGCTGGGGCGCTAGGATTCGAACCTAGGAATGCCGGAATCAAAATCCGGTGCCTTAACCAGCTTGGCGACGCCCCAGTTGCCGTGTGACGCGGAGGATGAAGACCACTTTACACCTCCGCGCCTCCCTAAACCCAACCGCGACGCGGCCAATCTCCGCGCGCGTCAACCGGCCCAGTCCTGCAACGGATGCCGCTCGATGCCCCTCGCCACGAAGCCCTGCATCGATTCCGGCAGCCTCGACTGAAGCGCGTGCGCTTCAACCTCGGTCGCAAATTCCGCGAACACGCACGCTCCCGACCCGGACATGCGCGCATCCGGCCGATGCTGCCTAAGCCAGGACAAGTGCGCCGCCACCTCCGGGTAAAGAGACGTGGCGACCGGCTCGAGGTCGTTGCGTCCAAGACCCGGAAAAAAGGGCGGTATTTTGAGGGGTCTGGAATTTCGTGTCAACGCCGGGTCAGCGAACACTTCTGCCGTAGATACGCGAACTTGCGGCACCAACACGAGATACCAGGCCGGCTCGAGCGAAAGCGCGCTGAGGCGCTCGCCGATCCCTTCGCCGAGGGCGTTTCGGCCGAAAACGAAAAACGGGACGTCGGCGCCCAGCCGCAGCGCCAGCTCGATCAATTCCACTCGCGACAGGCCGAGATCCCAGAGTTTGTTCAGGACCAGCAGGACGGTCGCGGCGTTGGACGATCCGCCCCCGAGGCCGCCGCCGACCGGCAGCACCTTGTCCAGACCGATATCCGCACCGAGCGCCTGTGCCGCCGCGCCGGAGCGGGCAAGCGCGCGCTCCTTCAAGAGTCGCGCCGCGCGCAGGCAGAGGTCGCTTTCGGAAGGAACGCCGGGTACGGAGTCCGTGCGCCGCAGCTCGCCGTCGCGACGCAGCTCGATGCGCACCCCGTCGCAACGATCGATGAGGCGAAACACCGTCTGCAGCTCGTGATAGCCGCCCGGGCGCCGGCCGAGCACGTGCAGAAAAAGATTGAGCTTGGCCGGCGCCGGGTAGCTCCGCATATCTCAGCGCCAAGTCGATATGGCGAGCCGCAATTCGAGCCCTGGATACAGGAGGCGCATGCGCGCCGGCCGCCGGCCGTCCTCGTCGTAGGCAAGATATTCGATCTTCCAGCCGGATTGCTCGAGCTCCATGAGACGCCCCGCGGCGTCATGCTTCGCCCGCGAGGGTCCAGGGGATGGACGGGCGCGCACCCAGTCGGCGAGGCCGACGAGCGGGACGCGAAACCCGAGCACCTGCTCGGTGAGCAGTTCCGCGCTCGAGGCGCGATATTCCTTCGGTTCCGAGGTCGTGACGGTGACCGAGTCGCCGTTGCGCACGATGCGCGCCACGCCCTGGCCGAGCGGCGTCGTAATGAGCATCTCGTCGGCATCGTCGCGATGGCGCCACGCGATGTTGCCGCTCGAGGATTCTTCACCGTACCTCACGGCGATGCGGCCGGAAAGCTCGAACTTGAGGCCCTCCGCGGGCTGAAGAAAGGGAAACTCGGCGCACGCCGCCAGCAACAGCGATGCCGTGAGCGCGAGCGCTCGATCCGCCAGCCTCACGGCCGGAAGCGCTTGATGGTCTTTTGCAGCGCCTCGTTTTCCGGGTGGTTCTTCAGCGCCTCGTCCCAGACGCGTGTCGCCTCGCCGCGCTCTCCGTTGACCCAAAGCGCCTCGCCGAGGTGCGCGCCGATCTCTGCGTCCGGGCGGTCGTTGTAGGCGCGCCGGAGCCATTCGATCGCGCCTTTTACGTTCCCCTCGCGATACAGCACCCAGCCCATCGAGTCGACGATGAACGAATCGTTGGGCGCAAGCTCCAGCGCTTTTTCAATCAGCTTTCTCGCCTCGGGAAGTCTCTGGTTCCGGTCAGCGAGCGAGTAGCCCAGTGCGTTGTACGCGTGCGCGTGATCGGGACGCAGCTGAATGAGCTTGCGCAGCTTCTCCTCCAGGATGTCAAAGCGCTCGATCCTTTCCGCGGTAAGCGCAATGTCGTAGAGCAGATCCGGCTGATCGGGCTCCTTCTTCAGCGCCTCGCCGAGAACGTCGTACGCTTCGCGGTTCCGGTTCGCTTCGCGCAGCAGCTGAGCCTCGCCGACGATCAGCTGGATCCGCTGCTGATCTCCGGGGGCGCTGACAGCTCGCAGGTACCGCCGTGCATCGTCGAGCTTGCCTTGTTTCGAGAGCACCTGCGCCACCTTCATGCGCGAAGAAACGTAGTGCTCGCCCGCGCCGATCTTCTCGTACCACTCGATGGCGCGGCCCCAGGCGCTCTGGTCCTCGGCAATCTGGCCAAGCGTAAAGCGAATTGAATCGGGGTCGCGGTACTCGAGTTCGAGCAGCCGCTTCATATTGGCTTCGGCGACCGAGTAATCCTTGAGTTGGTGCGCAAGCAGACCGACGGCGTAGATCACATCGACATTGTCGGGATGGTCGGCGAGCAGCCTTTCGAACTGGGACCGTGCTTCGGTATACCGTTTCGCGCCGGCGAGGAATCGCGCGTACGTCAGCCTGACGTCGCGCTCGCCCGGGTATTTTTCCAGGTACGCGGCGAGCCTCTTGGCCGCCTCGTCCGGCGACCGTTTCTGCAGGATCTGCGCCTCGAATAACGCAGGCAGGGGCCAGTCCGGCGCGAGCCGCGCTGCGCGCCGCACCGAATCGAGCGCGCTCTTCTCATCGTTGGCGGTAAACGCCGCCTGGGAGACGGCAAAATGCGCCTGCGGCAAGGCAGGATACTTCGCGGCGAGGCGACGCACGAGGCTCAGGTTCGACGATTTGTCCGGGTTGCCCGCGAGCAAGCGCCCGAGCAGCATGAACCCGTTCTCCGCGCTCGCCCGGTCGGCGGAGAGTATCTTCTCGATGTAGGGCTCCGCTTCGGCGACGCGCTTCGCGCTGACGAGCAGTGATGTCACGGTGCGCAACGCCTGCTGCGAGTCGGGTTCGCCTTCGAGCCAGATCTTTGCCGCGTCGAGCGCGAGTTCCGGCATGCGCGCGTAACCCGAGATTTCGACCGCGCGCCGCGCGATCCGCGGATCGCCCGTGCGGCGCGCCAGATCAACGAACATTTGCGCCGCGAGCCCTTGTTCGCCCCGCTGAACCGCGATTTCGGCGACAAGATATTCGTAAAGAACGGACTCGGTGAGCTCCTGCACCGGCAGCCGCGCGTTCGCCGGGGTTTTCGCCGCCACGGGGATCCCTCCCTCGTCGCCGGAATGCTCCGCCTGGGCGAGCACCGAGCCCGCGGCGAGCGCGCATGTCGCGATGAGCGCCGCGCGCCGCGCGAATCGGAAAATATCGATCATCGTCTTTCCTAGGAAGCTGGAACGGGTTAAGGGTGTTCCCTCAGTCGCCGCATAGTTGGACCGATCTTAGGTATATTTGGTGCCCCGCACAAGCCGCGCCGGCCCAGGCGTGGCGCAAATGGATTCCATTGTTCGCGTCAAAGTTCACGTGCCCGAGCTTCCCGAAGTAGAGATTACCTGTCGCGGTATTTCTGCACACGTGACCGGCCGCACCGTAGCCGCCGTTGAGGTGCGCGAGCCGCGGCTGCGCTGGCGCATTCCCGAGCCGGTTCGGGAACTCGTCGGCCGCACGGTCCGGGCGGTGCGGCGCCGAGGCAAATACCTGGTGCTCGATTGCGGCGATCATTGTCTGATCCTGCACCTGGGGATGTCCGGCAGCCTGCGGATCCTGCCCGTCGGAACCCCGCCCCAGAAGCACGACCATTTTGATCTCGTGTTCAGCGACTGTATGCTGCGGCTGCGCGATCCGCGACGCTTCGGCGCAGTACTCTGGAGCGCCGGACCCGAATGCGAACATCGGCTGCTTGCCGACCTGGGATTCGAGCCGCTGTCGAAGGAGATGGATGGCGCACGGTTGCACGCGCTCACGCGCGGCCGGCGAACGTCGATCAAACAGTTCCTTATGGACGGCCGCAACATCGTCGGGGTCGGCAACATCTACGCGAACGAGAGTTTGTTTCACGCCGGCATCCGGCCTTCCCGCCGTGCCGGCAGCCTTTCGCTCAAGCACTGTACTGATCTCGTCTCGGCGATCAAGCGCACGCTGCGAGCGGCGATCCATGCCGGCGGATCGACCCTACGCGATTTCGTGCATAGCGACGGCCGCCCGGGCTACTTTCAGCGTCGCTGCTCGGTCTATGACCGTGCCGGCGAGCCATGCAAGCGCTGCGGGGCGGGAATCCGGCGAGCGATGCATGGGCAGCGTGCCTCGTTCTACTGTCCCACCTGTCAACGCTGAAGGTCCGGCGCAGGAACGGGGCCGGACGATGCCCTCACCCGCCCAGCGTACGGATCTTTTCCGTCAGCTTGGCCTGCACGAGCGGATGGACGAACTTCGACACATCCCCACCCAGCGTGGCGATCTCGCGCACGAGGCTCGCGGAGATGAACATGTTCTGCTCGGAGGGTGTCATGAAGACGGTCTCGACATCGGGATAGAGGTTACGATTCATTCCCGCCAGCTGGAACTCGTACTCGAAGTCCGAGACTGCGCGCAGGCCGCGCAGAATCACGCGCGCGCCGTGCTGGTGTATGAAATCGATCAGCAGGCCGCCGAAACCCTCGACCCGTACGTTCTTCAGGTCACGGAGCACCTCGCGGGCGATGTCGACCCGCTCGCGTAACTCGAAGAAAGGGCGCTTGGCGCGACTGTCGGCGACGCCGACGATGATCGAATCGAACAGCTTGCTCGCGCGCCGGACGAGCTCCTCGTGTCCGCGCGTGAGCGGGTCAAACGTCCCCGGGTATACCGCTCCGATCATCCGTGTACTCCAGTAGCTGATAGCTGACTTTGCCGGCGCGCTTGCGCCTAAGCTCGCGCCACGGCCCGCCCTCCGGGACGGGTGCGGCGGCTTCGACGTAGACGCGTGCGCCCGGCAAGAGCCTGCGCGTCAGCCGCGATAACAAGTCCAGCGTCAGATTTTGCCTGAATGGAGGGTCGAGGAAAACCACATCGAACCGCTCCGGTCCGCGCTCGAGAAAGCCGAGCGCGTCCCCCGCGATGATCGTGACCGCGGTCGCCCCGAGGGCGCTTCGGCTCGCCTCGAGCGCAGCGAGCGCGACCCGGTCGCTCTCCACCATCACGACGCGCGCCGCACCTCGCGATGCCGCCTCGAAGCCGAGCGCGCCGCTGCCGGCGAAAAGATCCAGGCAGGCCCGCGCCGCCAGATCTTGGCCGAGCCAGTTGAACACGGTTTCCCGAACCCGATCGGGCGTCGGGCGCAACCCCGGCCGGCTCGGTACGTTGATCGACCGGCTGCGCCACACGCCGCCGATGATGCGAACGCGCCCCGAGTACCCGCTCGACGGGCGGCGCCGGACTGCGGTCATCGTGATGGCCTTTGATAGAATCGGCCGCCAATCTTAGCGGCAATCGTTCGCCGCGTGGCTTCGTGTTCGGCCTGACAAAGACTTCCGCCAAGGCACCCTGGAGCGCTCGCTTGCGCAGCGGGCTCGCGCGCACGCGGGCCGCGTTGGGTGGAGGACTGGGGGCGCTGCTGGGAAGGCGCAGGCTCGACGACGCTTTGCTCGAAGAACTCGAGGCCGCATTGCTGGGCGCAGACTGCGGTGTGCACGCGACCGGCGTCCTTCTGCGGCGGCTCCAGGACCGCGCCCGCGGGGAGCACATCGAGGACGGCGATGCGCTCAAGGAAGTGCTTCAAGAGGAGCTGCTCAAGCTGGTCGCGCCGCTTGAGCGCGAGTTCGACGTTTCGCGCGCCAAGCCCTTCGTCGTCATGATCGCCGGCGTCAACGGATCGGGCAAGACCACGTCGATCGGCAAACTCGCGAAATGGCTGCAGGCGCAGGGGAAGAGCGTCCTGCTGGCGGCCGGAGACACCTTTCGCGCGGCGGCGCGCGAGCAGCTCACCGTCTGGGGCGAGCGAAACGGAGTCACCGTGATTGCTCAGCAATCGGGTGATGCGGGCGCGGTGATATACGACGCTGTCAACGCCGCGCGCGCGCGCGGCATCGACGTCGTGCTCGCCGACACGGCCGGCCGCCTGCCGACGCAGCTGCATCTGATGCAGGAAATCAAGAAGGTCAAGCGCGTCGTCGCGAAGCTTATCCCCGATGCGCCGCACGAGGTGCTGCTCGTGCTCGACGCCAACACCGGCCAGAACGGCCTGGCGCAGGTCAAGGCGTTCGACGAGGCGATCGGGCTTACCGGGCTCCTGCTCACCAAGCTGGACGGAACGGCAAAAGGGGGAGTGGTCTGCGCCATCGCGCAGGCGCGATCTTCCCATGCCCAGCAGGCGCAGCTTGCGAATGCCGCGCCCGCGAAGCCATCCGCGCCAGCGCCGCTGCCGATCTACTTCGTCGGTGTCGGCGAGGGAATCGACGATCTACGTCCGTTCACGGCGCGCGACTTCGTCGAGGCGATCGTTGATTAGCTTCTCCAACGTCTCCAAGCGCTATCCAGGGGGGCTCGATGCCTTGCGGTTT
>JBFGLA010000072.1:0-10163 GCA_041576355.1 Burkholderiales bacterium | reverse complement strand
GGTCGCCACATCGGCGATTCCGGCCCGAAACGCGGGCGCCGCAAGTAAGGCGCCGTGGCGATCGTAGAGGTCGCGGCCGCGGTGATCGTGCGCCCGGACGGCGCCTTCCTGTTCGCGAAACGGCCGGAGGGCAAGGTCTACGCGGGGTGGTGGGAGTTTCCGGGAGGAAAGATCGAGCCGCGCGAGAGCCCGGAGCAGGCTCTCGCCCGCGAGCTGCACGAGGAACTCGAGATCGAGGTGCGCCGCTCGTATCGCTGGATCACGCGCGTATTCCGCTACCCTCATGCCATGGTCCGGCTCCACTTCTTCCGCGTCGTCGAATGGACCGGAGAACCCCGGGCGAAGGAGCACCAGGCGATTTGCTGGCAACGGCTCGGCGAGCCCCTGGTCGAGCCCATGCTGCCGGCGAACGCGCCCGTGCTCGCGTCACTGTCGCTGCCGCACGAGTACGCGATCACCTCGGCCGAGCGTCTCGGTGTCGAGGACATGCTCGGCCGGCTCGAAACCCGTCTTGGCGCGGGATTGCGGCTGGTGCAGATCCGGGACAAGGAGATGGCGAGCGCCGCGCGCGAGGATTTCGCGCGGCGCGCCACTGCGCTCGCGCATCGGCACGGGGCGAGAGTTCTCGTCAACTCGGATATCGCGCTCGCGCGTTCCGTCGGCGCCGATGGCGTTCACCTCTCCGCCGCCAGCCTGATGGCGCTGCGCGCGCGTCCCGAGGGCTGTCTCGCCTCCGCCTCGTGCCACGACCCGCAGGAGCTCGCGCAAGCGGAGCGCCTGGAACTGGATTTTGCCGTGCTGGGTCCGGTCGCGCCGACGGCATCGCACCCGGGCGCCGTCACGCTCGGCTGGACGCGATTCGCCGCGGTCGCGCGCGGTGCGGCGATCCCGGTGTACGCGATCGGGGGGCTCGTCGCGCAGGACCTGGAGCGCGCCTGGGCTGAGGGCGCGCACGGCATCGCGATGATCCGCGGCGCCTGGGCGCCCGGGCCGGGCGCCGGCCCCTATTGCTCGGGCGTATCCTCGTCGGGAGTCTCCGGCTCGGATTCCGGCACACGGTAGGCCTCGGAGGCCCAGTTTCCCAGGTCTATCGTCCTGCAGCGCTCGCTGCAGAATGGCCGCCAGGGATTGTGCGGCGCGAACGGCGCGCCTCTCCCGCAGCGCGGACAGGGAACCGTGCGCTCGGTTTTTCTCAGCATGAGCTCCGTGCGGCCGTCCGGCGCCCGCCGCGAGATCGCCCTACAGATTGCAGAACGTCAGCTCGAAGCCGACGTCCCGGTCTACCGGCCGCGGCGAAACGCCCTCGATGTTCTGCGCCAGGAAGCGGATATTGAGGACGTACTTGTTCGCGCTGATCTCGGGGACGCAGGGAAGCTCGGATTCGAGCCGAACGCGCAGCATTTGCGCGGTCTTGCCCCCGAGCATCTGCTGGAAGATACCGACCGCCGCCGTCAGCGTTTGCGGTTTGCCGGATTCGCGCAGAATGCGAAGGATGATCGCCGAGCCGTCGCGCAGCGGGTAGAGCGGGCTGATCCATCCCATCAGCTGCTCGGTGCGCTCCTCGGCCGGACGGTGCAGCCAATAGTGATACGAAGGCAGATCGAACTCGCACACGCCGCCCGGAATCGCCGCGCGCTGCTTGATCGACATCAGCCACTCGTTTTCCTTCATGTGCTGTCCGACCTTCCCGATCATCGCGAGCAGCGCGGCCGAGGTCTGCTCGATGTCGCGCAGCACCGTCGCGAGCGCTTCCTCGGAAATTCCCGGGTTGTCGCGGAACGACAGCAGCACCTGGCGCTGGCGTTCGAGTTCCTGCAGCAAGTCGGACTTCAGGTCGGCGCGCCTCGCGACCTCCAGAACCTCGAACAGCGTGAGCAGCGCGACGTGATGATCGAGCGGATCCCTGCGCGCGATGAAATGCCGCGAGCGCTCGAACAGGTCCTCGAGCCGCAACATGGTACGGATGCGCTCGTTGAGCGGGTACTCGTAGGTGATCACGGCCGCGCCGGAATTTCAAACTCGTGGAAAACTTCACGAATTCTGGAGGATTTGCGCATCCCTGACAACCCAACTTCGTCACGTTTGTCGCCACACCCTTGAACCGCAGTCAAGGGCGAAGGACGATCTAATGCGCGGCGAGCTCGAGATATCGCTCGTGCAGTCGGCGGACCTGGCCGGCGAGCGCCTGCAATGGTCCGCCGTTGTCGATCACGTCGTCGGCGGCGGCAAGACGCTGCGCACGCGGCGCCTGCGCCGCGATGATGCGGCGTATCTCGTCCTCGGCGAGCCCGCTGCGCTGGCGCACGCGAGCGACCTGCTCCTCTTCCGGACAATCGACGACGAGCACGCGTTGCACGCGCTCCCGGTAGGCGCGCGACTCGACGAGCAAGGGCACCACGAGCACGACGTACGGGGCGGCCGCCTGTGCGATCCGCCGCTGCGACTCGTCACGGATCAGGGGATGCAGGAGGGCCTCGAGCCGCTGCTTCGCGTTCGCGTCCGAGAAAGCGAGCTGGCGGACCTTGGCCCGGTCCATGGCACCGTCTGCGGCGATGTATTGATCGCCGAAAAACCGCCGGATCGCCTCGATCGCCGCCCCGTTCGGCGCCGTCAATTCGTGCGCGATCGCGTCGGTATCCACCACGGCCGCGCCGAGGCGCGCGAATTCCGCCGCGGCGGCGCTCTTCCCGCTTCCGATCCCGCCGGTGAGGCCGACGACGTAGGCCATGCGGGGGCCGGCGTCCTAACCCAGGACCGGCAGCCACCGGCGAACGATCTGGTCGCCCCAGAAAAGCGCGATGACGCCGGCGGCGGCGAGATAGGGGCCGAACGGAATCGGCTTGTCGCGGCTGCGACCCCCGAACACGATGAGTCCGATCCCGACTGCTGCGCCCACGACCGAGGAGGCGAGAATCACGAGCGGCAGCGACTGCCACCCGAGCCAGGCGCCGATGGCCCCCAGCAGCTTGAAGTCCCCGTAGCCCATGCCCTCCTTGCCGGTGGCGAGCTTGAACGCCCAGTAGATCGCCCACAAGGACAGGTATCCGGCGATCACGCCGATCACCGCTGCCGGCAGCGGCGCGAACACCGCTCCGAGGTTGAAGGCGAGTCCGGCCCACAGCAGGAGAAGGGTCAAATCGTCGGGTAGGAGCTGGGTATCGAGGTCGATGACCGCGAGCGCGATCATCGTCCAGCAGAAAAGCGCCGCACCCACGGCGGCGAGGGTCGCGCCGTATCGCCATGCCGCGTAGGCGGCTGCCGCGCCCGCCGCCAGCTCGACGATGGGGTAACGAGCGCTGATGCGCGCGCCGCATGCCGAGCACTTGCCGCGCAGAATCAGCCAGCTCAGGATCGGGATGTTGTCGCGGGCGCGGATGCCCTGATTGCAGCTGGGACAGCGCGAGCGCGGGACGAACAGGTTGTAGCGCTCTTCGGGCGCGGGCGTCTGCCCGGCCAGCTCGGCGCATTGCGTGCGCCAGTCGCGCTCCATCATTCTCGGCAGCCGATGGATCACGACATTCAGGAACGAGCCGACGCAGAGCCCGACGACGAGGACGACCCACGGCAGCACGGCGGGCTGACTCAACCAGCCCAGCGTCAACGCCACCGTCGAGGCCCCCGCGCGCGCGAACCAGACGCTGCGATCGGCACCTGCGTCAGACCGCTTGCCCCATCTTGAAGATCGGCAGGTACATGGCGATCACCATGCCGCCGATCAACGTGCCGAGCACGACCATGATCATCGGCTCCATGAGCGAGGAGAGCGCCTCGACGGCGTCGTCTACCTCGGCCTCGTAGAAGTCGGCGACCTTGCTCAGCATGGAATCGAGCGCGCCGGTCTCCTCGCCGATCGAGCACATCTGAATGACCATCGAGGGAAATATGTTCGAGTTCTGCATCGCGACTGTCAGCGAGGTTCCGGTGGAAACCTCGGTCTGGATCTGCTTGGTCGCGATCAGATAGACGTGGTTGCCCGAGGCGCCGCCGACCGAATCGAGCGCTTCGACGAGCGGCACGCCCGCCGCGAACATCGTCGAAAGCGTTCGGGTCCAGCGCGCGATGGTGGACTTGCGCACCAGATCGCCGAATACGGGCATCCGCAGCATCATCCGGTCCATGACGATCTGCACCGGGAGCGAGCGCTTCCACGCTTCCAGGAACCCGTAGATCGCGGCGCCGATCGCGGGAAACAAGATGTACCAATTGCCGACAAACCAGTCCGATATCGCCATTACGATCAAGGTCGGCGCGGGAAGGTCGGCGCCGAAGCTGGTGAACACCTGCTTGAACGCGGGAATGACGAAGATCATGATGACCGCGGTGATGATGAAAGCGACCACGATGATCGCGATCGGATAGAAGAGCGCCGACTTGATCTTCGACTTGATGGCGAGGATCTTCTCCTTGTACACCGCCAGTCGCTCGAGCAGGGTCTCGAGGATTCCCGCCTGCTCGCCGGCAGCGACCAGGTTGCAGAACAGGTTATCGAAGTGCAGAGGGTACTTGCGAAACGCCTGGGCGAGCGACGATCCGGTCTCGATCTCGGTCTTGAGCTCCTGCACCAGCTTTCCCACCGCCGGGTTCGATGCGCCCTTGCCGACGATGTCGAACGACTGCAGGAGCGGAACGCCGGCCTTCATCATCGTCGCGAGCTGCCGCGTGAAGAGGGTGATGTCCTTGTCGGTGACCTTGCCGCCGCGTCCTATCCTCTGCTTGCGGATCTTCTGAACGATTATCCCTTGGCGTCGCAGCGTGTGGTTGACCGCCGCCTCCCCGGACGCGCGTATTTCGCCGCGCACGACCCGGCCGGCCTTGTCCTTGCCTTCCCAGGCGAAGATGAATTCCTTCGGTCCCTTTACTGCTGCCGCCAATGCCATGTCCTGCTCCTATCGCGCCGCGCCTTTCGTTTGTCGCTTCTGTTTGCTTGTCCTGCTCGCGGAATTCAGCAGGATAGCCTGCGCGCGAGCCAATCCGCTGTGACTCCCTGCACAATCGATGCGAGTCAAACTGAACGCGATCGCGGTTCGGTGCATCTGCACGATCGATTCGAGGCGGCCGCCGGCGCGAACGGGATCCGATCATGCCCTGCGGCCAGGGTATTGTAAAGGCTCTAGTTCCTCTCCTAACCTTCTGAACCTCATCACTTTTACACATTTCCACATAGCCCGCTCTCCTCACGCGGCGGCGCTTTCTTGTTCCTCTTCGGAAGGACGGAATAGCCGTACCGTCTTGACGGCGCGGCCCTGCGCTTGCACGATCTCCATCGTCACGCCGGCGACACGGATGGACACGTTTGCTTCCGGGATATCGCGCAAGTGCTCGAGGATCAGCCCGTTCAGGGTATTCGGGCCCTGGGTGGGAAGCTCCAAACCCAGAACGCGGTTGATCTCACGCACGGGCGTCGCGCCGTCGGCCGTCGCAACGCCTTTCTCGTCCCACGCGAGCGCTTGCGCCGCTTGCGGAAGCGAGGTCGTGAATTTGCCGATGATTTCCTCGATGATGTCCTCGAGCGTGACCAGCCCCATCAGGTCGCCGTACTCGTCCACGACGAGCGCGATTCGCTCGCGGTTCTCCTGGAAGTACTGCAGCTGCGCGAGCACCGGCGTCGAAGCCGGCACGAAGTAAGGCTCGGTCAGCAGTTCCTCGAGAGCGCTGCGATCGAGCCTGTCCAATCGCGGCACGCCCAGAATCTTCTTCAGATGCAGGACGCCGACGACGTCGCCGCCGCTATCCCGGAACACGGGAAGCCGCACGTGGTAGCTGGTCGCCAACTGGCGCGTGATCGCGCCCATGTCGTCGTCGAGCTGGAGCGACTCGATACGGGCGCGCGGCACCATGATGTCCTGCACCTTGATGTTGCCAAGGTCGAAGAGATTGAGCAGGATCGAGACGTGCTTCTTCGGCATGAAGGAGGAGGACTCGAGCACCAGCGTGCGGATCTCTCCCGAGGTGAGCTTGGGCGCCTCGCTCTGCGACTCGGGGCGTACGCCGGCGAGCCGCAGCAGCGGCCGCGCGAACAGGTTCACGAACCACACCCCTGGGCGCAGAATCCTCTGCAGCGGCGCGAGCACATACGCGAGCGGCAGCGCGATGCGCTCGGGATAGGTGGCGCCGATCACCTTGGGCGTGATCTCGGAGAAGACGATCAACAGGAACGAGATCGCGAGCGTGCTCACCGCGTACGCGGTCTTGCCTTCGCCGAAGAGCTTCACCGAAATAAGGCTCGCCAGCGTCGCCGCCGCCGCGTTCGCGATGTTGTTGCCGATCAGGATCGTGCCGAGCAGACGATCGGTGCGCCGCAGCAGGGCGGCCGCGCGCCTCGCTCCGCCGTGCCCCTGGGCGACGAGGTGGCGCAGCCGGTAGCGGTTGAGCGCGATCATGCTCGTCTCGGCGATCGAAAAGAACCCCGACACGACCAGCAGCACGATCAGCACCGCAAAATCCGCCGAGAGCGGCAGTTCTCCCATGTCAGCCGCGGTGCAGCACGACCTCGATGACGAAGCGGCTGCCCACATAGGCGAGCAGTAGCAGCACGAACCCCGCCAGCGTCCAGCGCAGCGCGGTGCGCCCGCGCCAGCCGTACCACCTGCGCCCGGCGAGAAGCGCGGCGAAGGTGAGCCACGATACGATCGCGAACAGGGTCTTGTGGTCGAACCGCAGCGGTTGGCCGAAGAGCGACTCGGAAAAAATAGACCCCGTGGCGAGCGTCAAGGTGAGCAATGCGAACGCGATGCCGATCAGCCGGAAGAGAATGCGCTCGAGCGTGAGCAGCGGCGGCAGCGACGCCCACGGGCCGGCAAGCGGCTGCGTCGGATCGTGCGTCTGGGGGCCGCGGTGCGCGCGGTGCAGGCGGCGCTCGACGAGCGACATCAGCAGCGCATGCAGGATGGCGATCGTGAACACGCTGTAGGCCGCCATGGCGAGAAAGACGTGCAGGCGGAATCCGAGCGAGGCCGCGTAGGCGGAGATTCCAGCGAGCCCGGGAAAGAGCGCCGGCAGCGGCACCGCGAGCGCGGCGAAGGGCAGCACCAGAGGCTGCATGCCGTCGAGGTTGAAGAAGATACTTTCAACGAGATAAATGAGGACGCCGAACCAGAGCATCACCGAGAGAGCCATGCCGAACCCGAAGCGAAGCTCGCTCGGCAGCATGAGCGCGCGAAACAGCAGCCACCCGTGCACGGCGAGCGGCGCAAGTATCGCCGCGCGCTCCCAGGCGCGCATCCGCCCCGGGGCTGCGGCTGCCCAGCGCGTGCGCCAGAAGTAAAAAGCGAGCGCCGCGTAGAGGGCGCTCGCCGCGACGTACAGTAGAATGTCCGGCACCGACCGAGTTTACCATCCGGGTACCGCGTAGGCGCATGGCGCGCGCGGCGTCCGTTTCTCGCGAATGCTAGACAACCTGACCGCGCGGCTCGCCAAGATCGCGAAGACGATCCGCGGCGAGGCGCGCCTGACCGAAGCGAACGTGCAGGAAGCGCTGCGCGAAGTCAGGGTCGCGCTGCTCGAGGCCGATTGCGCGCTGCCCGTCGTCAAGGAGTTCATCGCCGCGGTCAAGGAGAAGGCGCTCGGCGAGGAGGTGATCGGCAGCCTCACGCCGGGGCAGGCGCTCGTCGGAGTGGTGCACCGCGAGCTCACCCGCCTCATGGGCGAGGCCCATGTCGCGCTCGATCTCGCGACGCAGCCTCCCGCGGTGATCCTGATGGCCGGGCTGCAGGGATCGGGCAAGACCACCACGAGCGGCAAGCTCGCCGGGATGCTTCTTGCGCAGAAGAAGAAAGTCCTGCTCGTTTCGTGCGACGTGTACCGTCCGGCGGCGGTCGAGCAGCTCAAGACCGTCGCCGCGCAGGCAGGAGCGGAGTTCTTCCCGAGCTCCGCGGGGGACAAGCCGGCCGACATCGCGCGCCGCGCGCTGGAGCACGCACGGACGCGCTACTTCGACGTCCTGCTCGTCGACACCGCGGGGCGGCTCGCGATCGACGAGGCGATGATGGCGGAGATCGCGGAGCTGCACGCGGTGCTGAAGCCGGTCGAGACGCTCTTCGTCGTCGACGCGATGCAGGGCCAGGACGCGATCAACGTGTCGAAGGCGTTCTCCGAGCGGCTGCCGCTCACCGGCGTCGTCCTTACCAAGCTCGACGGCGATGCGCGCGGCGGTGCGGCGCTCTCGGTGCGCCACGTCACCGGCAAGCCGATCAAGTTCGTCGGCGTGGGAGAGAAGCTTTCCGGCATCGAGCCCTTCCATCCCGAGCGGATGGCCTCGCGCATCCTCGGCATGGGAGACATCCTGTCGCTGGTCGAGGAAGCGCACAAGCAGGTCGACCTCGACGAGGCGAGGGCGCTGGCGGAGAAGGTTCGCAAAGGCAAGGGCTTCGATCTCGAGGACTTCAAGCAGCAGATCGGGCAGATGAAGAAGATGGGCGGACTCGCCTCGCTCGTCGACAAGCTGCCGTCGCAGCTCGTCGGGCAGATCAATCCCGCCCAGCTTCAGGACGACAAGCAGATCCGCCGCGTCGAGGGCATCATCAACTCGATGACGCGCGCCGAGCGCGTCAAGCCGGAGATCATCAAGGCATCGCGCAAGCGCCGCATCGCCGCCGGCGCCGGGGTTCCCGTCCAGGAGGTGAACCGCGTGCTCAAGCAGTTCGAGCAGATGCAGAAGATGATGAAGGCGATGAAAGGCGGCAACATGGCGCGTATGATGCAGAGGATGAAGGGATTCATGCCGGGAATGCGATGATGCCGGAGCAATCTGCGTTTGCAGTTGTCAATCTCCCGAGTTTGTACGGTTGCAAGTGCAACCGTACAAACTCGGGAGACCTGTGAAAACCTAAATCTAAGCCCGAAGACCGATGAGCACCTCCGAGCGCTATAGCGGCGTCGCGATCGCCCTGCACTGGCTAATCGCGGCGCTCCTCATCGGCCAGATCGGGTTCGGCTGGACGCTGGACGACATCCCGCGCGGAACGCCCGAGCGCACTATCTACGTCAACCTGCACAAGTCGATCGGTCTCACGATCGGCCTGTTCATCCTGTTCCGCCTGTACTGGCGCCTGACCCACAAAGCGCCGCCGCTGCCGGATTCGGTGCCTGCGTGGCAGCGCACTGCGGCGCGCGTGAGCCATATCGCGCTCTACGCGTGCATGCTGATCATGCCGATCGCGGGATACCTGGCGTCGAACTTCAGCCGCTTCGGCGTCAAGCTCTACAACGTTGTTCTGCTGCCGCCGTGGGGGGTCGACGACAAGCAGATCTACACCGTGCTCGGCACGATACACGTCGTGACCTCGTACGTATTCGTCTTGCTGATCATGGTGCACGTCCTCGCCGCGCTGCGGCACCTGTGGCTCGGCGACGGCATCTTCCGGCGCATGTGGCCGGCGCGGGGGGCGCGATGAGCAGCGCCGCGTTCGACCACCGCCTCGCCGGAGCGCTCGCCGCGTCGCTCGCCGCGCATGCGGCGGCGATGACGCTCGCGCCGCCCGTGCTGAGAGTCGCGCCGCCCGAAGCCTTGCCTGCGCTGCAGGTCGAGCTCATCGAGCCGCCGCGCATCTCCGAACCGGCGCGGCCGAAGATCGCGCCGCAGCCTGCTCCGGAAGTTGCAGCGCCCGAGAAGCCCAAATCGAAGCAGGTTGCGGAGAAGAAGCAGCGGCCGGCGCCGCGGCCTCCCGAGCCGCTCCGGGAAGAAGCCCCGGCCGTTGTGGAGCCGGCGCCTCCGGCAGAGCCCGTTCCGCTCGCTTTGGAGGCGCCGCGCCTAACAGCCAAGCCTGTCCCGGAGCAAAAAGTCGCTCTCCCGCCACCACCTCCGGTCGCCGTGCTTGCACCGGTACCGCGCGTGCCTTCGCCCGAGCTGCTCTCGGGCTACACGCAGGGGATCTCGAAAATGCTCGCCCAGCACAGGGAGTACCCGCGCGTCGCGCTCATGCGCGGCTGGGAAGGATCGGTCACGATGCGGCTGCGCGTGGCGCCGTCCGGACGCCTGATCGACGCCGAGCTGCATACTTCGAGCGGCTACGACGTGCTCGACCGGCAGGCCTTGGCGATGGTCGCGGAGGCGGCAACATCAAAGAGTTGGCAAGTCTTTTCCATTTGGTGAAGTCTCCACCATAGAGCAGGTCAGCTGAACCTATAGGATCAGGCCCTGTACCAATTGCATTGGCTGCTGCTTC
>JBFGLA010000071.1:0-10225 GCA_041576355.1 Burkholderiales bacterium | reverse complement strand
GATCAACGAGAACGACACCGTCGTGACCGACGAGATCAGGTTCGGCGACAACGATACGCTAGGCGCGCTCGTCACCAATCTCATAGAGGCCGATGCGTTGATCATCCTGACCGATCAGGGCGGCCTATACGAAGCCGATCCTCGGCGCCACCCCGGCGCGAAGCTCATCGATGAGGGGCACGCGGGAGATCCGCAGCTCGAGGCCGTGGCCGGCGGAGCCGGCACCAGTCTGGCGAAAGGTGGGATGATCACCAAAGTTCTCGCCGCGAAACGCGCCGCGCGCAGCGGTGCGCACACCGTGATCGCGTCGGGTTCGGAGACGGACGTCCTGCGAAGGCTGGTCCAAGGCGAGCGCGTCGGAACGCTGCTATTGGCCGGCGAGTTGCCGCGCGCGGCACGCAAGCAGTGGCTTGCGGATCACCTTACCGTGAGCGGGCGCGTGCGACTCGATTCGGGGGCTGTCAATGCGCTGGTACGAGACGGCAAGAGTCTGCTGCCGATCGGCGTGATCGAGGTATCCGGGACCTTCGAGCGCGGTGAGGCGATAGCCTGCCTGGATCCGCACGGGCGCGAAGTGGCGCGCGGACTGTCGAACTATTCAGCTGCAGAGACTCGGCTCATAATGCGCCGGCCATCCAGCGAAATCGAGTCGGTGCTCGGATATGTGGACGAGCCAGAACTCATCCATCGCGACAATCTCGTACTGATCTGACAGGCGCGAAAGCCTCCGCGACGCGCCGCGCTTCGCCTCCTCAGTAGGCGCT
Source organism: Burkholderiales bacterium (assembly GCA_041576355.1). Taxonomy (GTDB): domain Bacteria; phylum Pseudomonadota; class Gammaproteobacteria; order Burkholderiales; family SG8-39; genus JAOUFA01. The sequence goes on along the minus strand of JBFGLA010000071.1, from coordinate 9,461 downwards.
GCTGTGGGGGACCGAGTTACGAGCGCCGATCCAGCTGCCCCGCCGGAGCGCGTCGAGTGCTTCGCCCGGCTTGGAAATCGCCGCCCCGCCAGGACAGAAGAATCCGCGGTCCAACACCGAGCGCCAAGGCTGCCCTGCGACCGAATGTATCGGACGCCAGTCGGTCTCGTGCCTCAGCCAGATGCCCTCACCTTGCCCGGTCGCGTAGATCTTGTAGGCATCGGCGGCGCACCGAATTCCCTCGAGGCTGACGTTTTCAGCGCCGTTCGGGCTGATCGCGACGAGCACATAGCGAACAACACCATCGGTACCGATGGAAATCGAAGTCGAATCGATGAAGAACCTGAAGCCAGTGCGACCCCGAACGCCGAACTCCTGCAGGTCCGCCCGCGTCGGGTAGTGCGGAAGCCGGACCTCGGTTTCCCTCCAGTCCCGCTCCTCCTGTTGTCTTTCCCAGTTCGACCTATCCTGGCCGCTCGTACACCCCACGACGGCAAGCCCCACGGCGCAACACAGCGCCGGGATCACGCAACGGGTCGCACAGCTCAAGCCAGATCCCCGATCAGGGACTTCCGCACGTCACCAGCCACGGGATCGACGATCGCCCGGTATTGGGGGTGGTCCACTCCCACCGCCAGGCCGACCCCGTATCGGAGCGCGTTGCGCATCTCGGGTGTCAGCTCGAAACGCAGAAAATGAACCGCCGACGTCTTCTCGGCAGTCTCGCGTTCAAGGTCCTCGTCTGCAATCGCATACACGCGCTCGCACCCCTCCGCCTGCACCCAGACCCGGTCCTCAATACCCTTCAGCTTCGCAAGCATTCGATGACGTTGCTCGACGTCCGGGTACTCGATCATCATCGTCGCCTTGAGGTTGGTGCCGTCCGGAATGAGCGGATTGTAGGCTTCAAGCTCGCCGCGGATTCCCTCATCCTCGAAGATGCGCTCGACGCGCAGCATCTCCTGGACTTGGTAGCGAATCGTCAGCTCGTCCTCGAACTGCAGTGAGATGTGATCCCCGAGGCGAATAATACGCAGCTTCTTGTGCTCGATGACCTTGGCACGGAACGCGTCCCGCTCCTTCGAGTACGCCTCGAGCGTCATCAGGCTTTGTCGATCGATCTGAGGCATGCGCGCTCGGCTCCAGGCCGAGGTTTGTCTGCTCGGCGTCTCTTCAATCCGCGAGCGAGTCGAGCGCCTTCTGGAAGCGGTTGGCGTGCGAGCGCTCGGCCTTGGCCAGGGTCTCGAACCAGTCCGCAATCTCGCCAAAACCCTCATCGCGCGCCGCCTTCGCCATCCCCGGGTACATGTCGGTGTACTCGTGCGTCTCCCCGGCCACCGCCGCCTTCAGGTTCGCCCGCGTCTTGCCGATCGGCAGGTCGGTCGCCGGGTCCCCCACCTGCTCCAGGTACTCCAGGTGCCCGTGCGCGTGCCCGGTCTCGCCCTCCGCGGTCGAGCGAAACAGCGCCGAGACGTCGTTTTGCCCTTCCACGTCGGCCTTGGCGGCAAAGTACAGGTAACGCCGGTTGGCCTGGCTCTCCCCGGCAAAGGCCGCCTTCAGGTTCTCGTGCGTCTTGGTTCCCTTGAGTGATTTCGTCGCCATCGCTGCATCCTCCTGGTTCGCGGATGAAAATACCGAAGTAGCCTAGTCTCGCCTCGCCGATTGAGCAAATCGATTTTCGCAATTCCACAAATTGCCAACCTCTATCGCATTGTCCGGGCTTTGATCAACGTCAAATATCCCCTGGCATCGCGGCCTAGCATACTCGCGCCCAGCGAAGCGAAAACGGAGGCCGAGCCATGGCGAGTATCAGCCCCTTCACCCGCAAGAAGGCAAGCGCGCAGTCCCAGCGCTTGTCGATCTCCTGAGCGCGAGCGCCCAGGCCGCGCAAGCGGTGCCCGCCTGTTTTCACTGCGGGCTTCCGGTGGCGGAGCCCGGCCGGCACTCGGCGCGCGTGCTCGGCGCCGAGCGCGATCTGTGCTGCGGCGGCTGCGAGGCGGTAGCCCGCACCATCGTCGCCTCGGGTCTCGAGCATTTCTACGAGACGCGTTCGGGGTCAGGCCCCTTGCCCGGCGAGCTTGCGCCCGCCGCGATCTACGACGATCCCGAAGCGCAGCGCGAGTTCGTCGTCGCCTCCGGCGAGAACGAGCGCACCGCCACGCTGATCCTGGATCGTATCCGTTGCGCGGCGTGCCTGTGGCTGAACGAGCGCTGGCTGCGGCGCCTGCCCGGTGTGCTGCGCGCCGACATCCACTACACGACGCGGCGCGCGCAGGTCGCCTGGGACCCGCGCCGCCTCAAGCTTTCCGACATCATCGCGGCGGTGCGCGCGATCGGATACGACGCGTTTCCGTACGATCCGCGCCGCCAGGACGAGCTCGAGCGGCGCGAGAGCCGCAGCGCCCTCTGGCGGCTCTTCGTCGCCGGATTCGGCGCGATGCAGGTGATGATGTACGCGTTTCCGGCGTACGTCGACGCCGGCGCGGGCACGCTCACGCGCGAGGCCGAGCAGCTCATGCGCTGGGCGAGCTTCATCCTTACCACGCCCGTGATCCTCTTTGCCGCGCGGCCGTTCTACGACGGCGCGCTGCAGGACCTGCGCGCGCGGCGCATCGGCCTCGACACGCCGATCGCGCTCGGGATCATCGCCGGCTTCGCCGCAAGCGCCTGGGCAACGCTCGCGGAGAAGGGCGAGGTGTACTTCGATTCGATCAGCATGCTCGTCTTTCTGCTGCTTTTGGCGCGCACTGTCGAGCAGCGCGCAAGGCGACGCGCGGCGCGCGAACTCGATCGCTTGGCGCGCTGGATGCCTTCGTTCGCGCTGCGCCTCGCGGACGCCGCCGACCTCGCGGGCGCGGAGCGCGTCGCCGCGCATCGCCTCGCCGCAGGCGATCTCGTCCTTGTTCCGCCGGGCGAGCGCGTGCCGGCGGACGGCGTCGTCACCCAAGGCGCATCGAGCGCCGACGAGGCGCTCCTCACCGGGGAGTCGCGTCCGGCGGCGAAGTCGCCCGGCGACGCGCTCGTCGGCGGCTCGGTCAACCTCGAGCAGCCGCTCGTTATGCGCGTGACGCGAGCCGGCGCCGACACGCAGGCGGCGGCGATCGCGCGGCTGGTCGAGCGCGCCGCCGCCGGACGACCGAGGCTCGTCGAGCGCGCCGATCGCCTGGCGCGCGGACTCACCGCCGTGGTGCTCGCGGTCGCGGCCGCAGCGTTCCTTTACTGGCTCGCCGCCGAGCCGGAGCGCGCGCTCTGGGTCGCGGTCGCGGTGGTGGTGGCGACCTGTCCCTGCGCGCTCGCCCTCGCCGCGCCGATCGTGCTCACCCGCGCCAACGCGCGGCTGCTCGCGCACGGCGTCGCGCTCACCCGCGCGCGAGCGATCGAGGCGCTCGATCGCGCGAGCGACGCGGTGCTCGACAAGACCGGGACGCTGACGACGGGGCGCTACGCGCTCGCCCGCACCGTCGTGCTCGGTAGCGCCTCGCAAGCCGATTGCCTCGCGTACGCGCGCGCGCTCGAGGCCTCGAGCCGGCATCCGATCGCGCGCGCCTTCGCCGGCGCAGCGGCGGGGCCGAACGCGGTGGATCTGCGCCACTTTCCCGGCCACGGCGTCGAGGGAACGATCGCAGGGCGGCGCATGAGAATCGGCACCGAGGTTTTCTGCCGCGAGCTGTGCCGCTTGCCCCTCGCGCCTGGAGTCGCGCGGCCGGGCGCCTCGTATACGCCGGTCTTTCTCGCCGCGGAATCGGGGTGGCTGGCGATGTTCTGGCTCGAAGATCCGCTGCGCGCCGACGCCGCCGATCTGGTCGAGTCGCTGCGCGAGCGCGGCCTGCGCCTGCACTTGGCGAGCGGCGATCATCCGGCGCTCGTCGAGGCGCTCGCACGCCGGCTGGGCATCGAATCGTTCCTCGGCGCGGCGACGCCGCAGGACAAGTTCGCCTTTGTCGAGCGCTTGCAGAAGGAGGGCAGGGTGGTGGCGATGCTCGGCGACGGCCTGAACGACGCCCCCGTGCTCGCGCGCGCCGACGTTTCGATCGCGCTAGGGAGCGGCGCGGACGCCGCCCAGGCGCAGGCGGATATGGTGCTCCTCGGCGGCGGCCGCTTGGGCGGCATCGCCGACTCGTTCGCTCTCGCGCGCCGCGCCATGCGCCTCATCCGACAGAACCTGGCGTGGGCGCTCGCGTACAACGCGATCGCGCTCCCGCTCGCCGCCATCGGCTGGATCGGCCCATGGGAAGCCGCGATCGGCATGTCGGCCAGCTCTTTCATCGTGGTGCTGAACGCGATGCGACCGCTGCAGCGCCCTGTGCGCGAGCCGGAGCGCGCCGCCGAGCCGGCGCTCGCGCGGACCTGAGCCCGTGGAGAGCCTCTACCTGCTGGTGCCGCTCTCGGTCGTGCTGGTGCTCGTCATCGGCTGGGTGTTCTGGCGTGCGCTACAGGGCGGGCAGTTCGACGACCTCGATCGCCCGGGGCACGACGTGCTGATGGACGACGACCGGCCGCGCGCGGAGCGCCGCGATGACTGACCGCGCGATGCGCGCGATGTTGCTGCACGGGCCGCGCGCACCGCTTTCGCTCGAGCGCGTCCCCGTTTCCGACCCCGGTCCGCGCCAGGTGCTCCTGCGCGTGCACGCCTGCGGCGTGTGCCGCACCGACCTGCATATCGCCGACGGCGAGATTGCCGAATGCCCGTACCCGGTCACTCCCGGGCACGAGATCGTCGGCGTGGTCGCTGCCGCGGGCGCGGCGGTCGAGCGCTACCGCGAGGGCGATCGAGTCGGCGTGCCCTGGCTCGGCGCCACTTGCGGCGCGTGCGACTACTGCCGCTCGGGACGCGAGAACTTGTGCGACCGGGCGCGCTTCACGGGTTGCCATCTTCCCGGCGGCTACGCGGAGTACGTCCTTGCCGACGAGCGCTACGCGTTTCCGCTTCCCGCGCGCTACGGCGATGCGCACGCGGCTCCGCTCCTCTGCGCCGGGCTGATCGGCTACCGCTCGCTCAAGCTCGCGGGCGAGGCGCGGCGCCTGGGCCTCTACGGGTTCGGCGCCGCGGCGCATATCGTCGCCCAGGTGGCGCGCGCCGAGGGGCGCGAGATCTACGCCTTCACGCGGGCGGGCGATGCGGCGGCGCAGGCGCTCGCGCTGCGCCTCGGCGCGGTCTGGGCGGGGGCTGCCGAAGACGCCCCACCCGAGCCGCTCGACGCGGCGATCCTTTTCGCCCCGGTCGGCGCGCTCGTCCCCGCGGCGCTCGCGGCGACGAAGAAGGGGGCGACCGTGGTCTGCGGCGGCATCCACATGAGCGACATCCCGCAGTTTCCGTACCGGCTGCTCTGGGGCGAGCGCAGCGTGCGCTCGGTCGCGAACCTCACCCGCGCCGACGCGGAGGAGTTTCTCGCCCTCGCCGCGCGCGTGCCGATCCACACCGAGATCGAAATCCTGCCGCTCGAAGAAGCCGGGCGGGCGCTCGAGCGGCTGCGCGCAGGTAAAGTCGCCGGCGCGTTCGTGCTCGATTGCCGACGCTAGCTCCGGCGACGGCCAGAATCCAAGTCGAGAGCGGCCGCGCGCGTCGTCCGACATCCCGGGACGAATCGGAATGCGGCGACCGTCCTTGCTAGACTATTGGCGTGAATCCGCGATCGCGCGCGTTAGCCTTCGTCAGTGCACTCGCCGTGGGTGCCAGCGCAGAGGTTTTCGGGCAGACAGATTCTGTTTTGTTTCCCGTAGCCGGTATCTATCCGGTCTATATCGCCGACCCGTTGCGGCCGACCTTCAGCATCCAGTACCAGCACTATCCCGCATCGACGATTGCCGACACCGGCAGCCCGCGTTTCAATTTGAAGCTGGGAGGCAACCTCGCCTTGTACGAGACACGGTTGTTCGACCAGATGTGGCAGCTCGTGCTGCACGTCGGTTTCCGCGGCCTGTTCGACATCACGCAGTCGCAGGACAACGTCGGCTGGGACGGCATATACGGGTTCCACATCGCCACCCGTGTGAGCGAGCAGCTGGCCTGGCGCGTGGCCGCCAAACACACCTCGGCCCATATCGGTGACGAGTTGATAGAACGCACCGGCCGGCGCCGCATCGGCTATACGCGCGAGGAAATGCGCGCCGGCTTGAGCTGGTCGCCGCAACCGACGGTGACCCTGTATGCCGAGGCGGGCCGGGCCTATGACCGAAGCAACAAGACCCTGCAGCAGCGCTGGGCTGCGCAATCGGGCGCGCAGTACGAAAGCCGGGAACCGATCTGGGGCAAGGAGTTTCACTGGTACGGCGCCGTCGACCTGTCCAGCTTCGAGGAGAGCAACTGGGACGTCAACGCGACCCTGCAGGTCGGCCTGACCACCAAGCACGCCGAGCGCAGCTGGCGCCTGGGCCTGGAGTTCTACGACGGACGCTCGCAAATGGGCGAGTTCTTCCGCGACAACGAGCGATACGTCGGGCTCGGGCTGTGGCTCGACCTGTGATGCGGGCGTATATATGGGACGCGCTGGGCGCGATGGTTGCAGCGGGTTCATTACCGGGGTAATATGCGCCGCATGGCGCTCGCGCATTCCAAGCTCACGGCACAGGGGCAGGTGTCGGTTCCCGCTACCGTGCGCCGCAAACTCGGCGTCGGTCCGGGCGCGATCCTGGAATGGGAGGCAGAGGACGGCAAGATCGTCGTCCGTCGCGCGGGCCGCTTCACTTCCGAAGACGTGCATCGCGCGCTGTTCCGCAAGGCGCCCCGGAAGCGGACGCTCCGTGAGTTGAGGGAGGGCTTGCGGCGGCACGTGCGGGCGCGCCATGCGCGCGGTTGATACCAACGTTCTGGTGCGCTTGATCTCGCGCGATGACGCGCGCCAAGTCGCAGCGGCAGAGGCGTTCGTCGCGCCGGGGGCGTGGGTCCCGCACCTGGCGCTGGCAGAGGCGATGTGGGTGTTGGAATCGGTCTATGACCTCAATGCGGCGCAGATCGCGACCGCGGTCGAAATGCTCCTCAACCACAAGGACTTGACCCTTCAGGAGGCGGAATCGGTGGCTGCGGCGCTCGGACATTTTCGCAAACGTCCCGCCCTCGGCTTCTCGGACTGTCTGGTTCTCGAAGTGTCGCGCAAGGCCGGGCACCTGCCGCTCGGAACGTTCGACCGGCGGCTTGGCAGGATCGAGGGAACGCAAGCACTTTAGATTTCGCACGGGGGAGGCAACGATGCAACTTCGCAAGCTCGGCAGGAACGGACCCGAGGTGTCGGCGGTCGGACTGGGCTGCATGGGGATGTCGATCAGCTACGGCGAGCCGAACGACGAGGAGTCGATCGCGACCATCCACCGCGCGATCGACCTCGGGGTGAATCTGATCGTCACCTCGGACGCCTACGGCAGCGGGGTCAACGAGGAGCTGGTCGGGAAGGCGATCAAGGGCAAGCGCAGCAAGGTGCTCGTCGCGACCAAGTTCGGCAACCTCGGGCTCGCGCAGCGCGGTGGCGGGTCCGCCCCGGCGCTCTCCGGCGGGCATCCGGACTACGTGCCCCAGGCGTGCGCCGCAAGCCTGAAGCGCCTCGGCGTCGAGACGATCGATCTCTACGGCCTGCACCGCGTCGACCCGACCATACCGATCGAGGACACGGTGGGCGCGATGAAGCGCCTCGTCGAGCAGGGCAAGGTGCGCCATCTCGCGCTTTCCGAGGCCGCGGCGCAGACGCTGCGCCGCGCGCACAAGGTGCATCCGATCGTCGCCCTCGAGACCGAGTATTCGCTCTGGAGCCGGGACGCGGAGAAGGACGTGCTGCCCGCGTGCCGCGAGCTCGGGATCGGCTACCTCGCGTATTCGCCGCTCGGCCGCGGCTTTCTCAGCGCGACGATCAAGACGCTCGATGCGCTCGGGGCCAAGGACCGGCGCCGCGAGCATCCGCGCTTCGCGCCGGAGAACATCGAGCGCAACGCCAAGCTCCTGCAGCCGCTCGAAGAGATCGCCGCGGCAAAGCAGTGCACCCCGGCGCAGGTCGCGCTCGCCTGGGTGCTCCACCACGGGAGCGACGTCGTGCCGATCCCCGGCACCAAGCGGCGCAAGTTCCTCGAACAGAACTGCGGCGCGCTCTCGGTGAAGCTGAGCACCGAGGACCTCGCCAAGCTCGCGCAGGCGTTCCCGGCCGGCGCCGCCGCCGGCGCGCGGTACCCGGAAAAACAGCTGAAAGCGCTGGGGATCTAGCCCAGCTAGCTTAGCTCCCCGCGCGGAAGAAGCCGCGCGGCACGAGAGCGCGCGGCCGATGCGCTCGGCCTCGTTTGACCTAGGTCAACCCCGACCGAAACGCCGCTTCGTAGCATCGCTCACAGCGCTCGGCGCCGGCCGGCGCGCGCGAAAAGCGATCGGGGATTCCCTCCATGCAAGCGGAAACGACATACAACTACACGGTCGTGCGCCAGTTCACGGTGATGACCGTGATCTGGGGCGTGGTGGGGATGCTGGTCGGGGTGATCATCGCGGCGCAGCTGCTCTGGCCCGAGCTCAACTTCGACGTGCCCTGGCTCTCCTACGGCCGGCTGCGCCCGCTGCACACCAACGCGGTGATCTTCGCCTTCGGCGGATCGGCGCTCTTCGCCACCTCTTACTACGTCGTGCAGCGCACGAGCCACGCGCGCCTGTTCTCGGACGGGCTCGCGGCGTTCACCTTCTGGGGCTGGCAGGCGGTCATTGTGCTCGCCGCGGTGACGCTGCCGCTCGGCATCACGACCTCGAAGGAGTATGCCGAGCTCGAGTGGCCGATCGATCTCCTCATCGCGGCGGTGTGGGTCGCCTACGCGGTGGTGTTCTTCGGCACGCTCGCGAAGCGCAAAGTGGCGCACATCTACGTCGCCAACTGGTTCTTCGGCGCGTTCATCCTGACAGTCGCGATCCTGCACATCGTCAACAGCGCCGCGGTGCCGGTCACTTTCTGGAAGTCGTACTCGGTCTATTCGGGCGCGCAGGACGCGATGGTGCAGTGGTGGTACGGACACAACGCGGTCGGGTTCTTCCTCACCGCGGGGTTCCTCGGCATCATGTATTACTTCATCCCGAAGCAGGCCGGGCGCCCGGTGTACAGCTACCGGCTCTCGGTGGTGCACTTCTGGGCGCTCATCTTCACCTACATGTGGGCGGGCCCGCACCACCTGCACTACACCGCGCTGCCGGACTGGGCGCAGTCGATCGGGATGCTCTTCTCGCTCATCCTGCTCGCGCCCTCCTGGGGCGGGATGATCAACGGCATCATGACGCTCTCGGGAGCGTGGCACAAGCTGCGCACCGACCCGATCCTCAAGTTCCTCATCGTGTCGCTGTCGTTCTACGGCATGTCGACCTTCGAAGGGCCGATGATGTCGATCAAGACGGTCAACGCGCTCTCGCACTACACGGACTGGACCATCGGCCACGTGCACTCGGGCGCGCTCGGGTGGGTCGCGTTCGTCTCGCTCGGCGCGATGTACTACCTCATACCGCGCCTGTT
>JBFGLA010000070.1:0-10254 GCA_041576355.1 Burkholderiales bacterium | reverse complement strand
TGGCGCAGGTTGCGGCGCGCATCGCCGCCGGCGAGCACGGCGCGCGCGCGCCCGCCTCGGGCCCGGGCGAGATCGCACACGTGGCGCGCGAGTTCAACCGCATGCTCGAGCGGCGCGAGGCGATCGAAACCGAGCGCTCCTCGCTGCTCGAGCGCATCTCGGACGGCTTTGTCGGTCTGGACCGCGACTGGAAGTACGTCTACATCAACCGCAAGGGCGCCGAGCTGCTCGGCCGCACGCCGGAGCAGTTGATCGGCAAGCACATCTGGACCGAGTTTCCGGACGGTGTCGGCCAGCCGTTCCATCTCGCCTACGAGCGCGCGATGCGCGAGCAGACCCCGATCCGCATCGAGGAGTACTACCCTCCGTTCGGGCGCTGGTTCGAGAACCGCATCTACCCCTCGCAGGAGGGGATCTCGATCTTCTATTCCGACATCACCGAGCTCAAGATCGCCGAGTCGGCGCTGCGCGAGAACGCGAGGCGGCTGCGCCTGGCGATCGAGGCGGCCGACCTGTACTACTGGGAGTGGGACATCCAGGCCGATCGGCTGATCTGGGGCCGCGATCCCGCCGGCCTGCTCGGCGCCCCGCCGCCCGGCGGCGAGGGCTATCCGGATTTCCGCCGGCTCGTGCATGCCGACGACCTCGAGCGCTTCCTGGCCGCCGGGCGCGCAACGCGGGATTCCGGGGCGCCCTATGCGCACGAATTTCGCATCGTCACTGCAAATGGCGAAGTCCGGTGGGTGAGTGCAACCGCCGCGCTGCTGCGCGATTCGGCGGGTGCGCCGCAACGCCTGCTGGGGGTTTCCCGCGATGTCAGCGCGCCCAAGCGCGCTGAGCGCGCGCTGCGCGAGGCGCGCGACCGCCTGCAAGCCTTGTCGCGCAAGGTGCTCGCCGCGCAGGAGGAGGAACGCGCACGCATCGCGCGCGAGCTGCACGACGAGGTCGGGCAGGCGCTTACCGCGGTGAAGCTGAACCTGCAGGGCCTGCGTCGCGGCGGGCGCAGCGAGGCTCGCGGCGAGGCGCTCGCCGATTCGCTCGCGGTGATCGACCGGACGATCCACGACGTGCGCGCCCTCTCGCTCGATCTGCGGCCCCAGATCCTCGACGACCTCGGCCTGCTGCCGACGCTCAAGTGGTACTGCGAGCGCCAGTCCACGCGCGCCGGCGTGCCGATCTCGCTCGAGGTCGAGGCTCTCGGCCGGGACGAGGTGCCCGAGTTCGCGACCGCCTGCTATCGCATCGTGCAGGAGGCGGTCACCAACGCGCTGCGGCATGCCGAGGCGAAGCACATCTCGGTCGCGCTCAAGCGCGAGGGCGAGCGCATCGGGCTGTCGATTCGCGACGACGGCCGCGGCGTCGACGTGGAGACCGCGCGTGCCGCCGCGCTCGGCGGCCGCAGCTCGGGACTGACCGGCATCTTCGAACGCGCCGAGCTGGCCGGCGGCAGCGCCGTTGTCGAATCCGCGGCCGGTCAGGGGACGCGCGTGCGGATCGAGTTTCCCGCGCAAGCCTGATGAAGCCGATACGCGTCCTGATCGCGGACGACCACGCGCTCGTGCGCGCGGGATTGCGCGCGTTGCTCGCGCGCATCGGTGGGGTCGAGGTGGTCGGCGAGGCGGCGAACGGCCGCGACGCGCTGCGGCTGATGCGCGAGCTGGAGCCCGATCTCGCGCTGCTCGACATCGCGATGCCGGAGCTCAATGGCCTGGACACCGCGGCGCGCGCCGCGCGCAGCCACCCCAAGGTTCGCGTCATGATCGTGTCGATGCACGCCACCGAAGGCTACGTGCGCGAGGCGCTGCGCGCCGGTGCGGCGGGCTATGTGCTGAAAGACGCCGAGATCGAGGAACTCGAGCGCGCGATCCGCGCGGTCGCTCGGGGCGAGCGCTACCTGACGCCGGCGATCTCCAGCCAGGTGATCGAGGGCCTGCTGCGCGCGGAGCGCGGCGAAGCGAAGAATTCCGATGAGCCCCTGACCGTGCGCCAGCGCGAGGTGCTGCAGCTGATCGCCGAGGGGCATGGCACGCGCGCGATCGCCGAGCGGCTGCACTTGTCGGTCAAGACGGTCGAGACGCATCGCGCGCAGATCATGGAACGGCTGCAAATCTTCGATGTGGCGGGGCTGACGCGCTACGCAATTCGCGCCGGCCTGATAGCGCCCGACGCCTGAACGCGCCCCGACTGCCGCGTTCCCGCACTTCGGGCGCGGGATTTCGCTTGAGGGTTCCACGCCGCGGGATCTAAGGGATTCCCCTATCGAGGAGCGCGCGGCGTGACCCTAGCATGGGTGCCATGCAAGCCCGCGGCAAGCCCCCTCTGCGAATCCTGCTCATCGGCTTCAGCTACGAGCTGGCGCGCTCGATCGCGCGCTATCTGGCGGGCGAACCGAGATTAGCGCTGGTCGGGATCGCGCCGAGCCTCGATGCCGCGGAGTCTCTGGTTCCGCGATGCCATCCCGCCCTTGCGCTCATCGACGGTTCGATTCTTCGCCCCGGAGAAGGCGCCGGCGCTGCGCGGCGGCTCAAGCGAATCGACGCGCGGCTGCGCGTCCTTGCCGTGGTCAGCGGGCCGCCGGAAGCCTACAGGGCCGCAGCGGTCGATGCCGGGCTCGAAGCCGTGATCGCGCGCGACCAGATTGCCGAGTCGCTCGAAGAGCTGCTCGCCGCGCCGCAGGACAAAGGACCCGCCTCATGAGATTTCCGAATCGTCGCGAGCGGGAGCGAACGTGGCAGTCGTTGTTCGAACGCAGCCCGCTGCCCCAGTATGTGATGGAGCATCGGACCTGGCGCATTCTCGCCGCCAACGATGCGATGACCGAGCTCTACAACTACACGCGCGACGAGCTGCTCGCGATGCGCGCGCAGGACTTGCGTCCGGTGGAAGAAGTCGCTCGCTTCGAGCGCCACATGGCGGGACTTGCGCCCGAGGCGTACGACCGCGGCCTGTTCCGGCACCGCACGCGCGACGGGCGTGTGATCGACGTCGCCGTGCATTCCAGCCCGGTCCGGTTCAATCGTGCTGCGGCGCGCCTCGCGACCATCCTGGATCTCACCGCGCAGCGCGACCTGGAGCAGGCGTTGCGGACCTCGCGCGAGCGGCTCGATCGGCTCGAACGTCTGAGCGAGAACGACGTGCTGACCGGCATCGCCAACCGAGCGACGTTCGCGCGCGCGGTGGGAGATGCGATCGCGCTCGGCCGCGGCGTCGCGGTCGCGATCATCGATCTGGAGCGATTCGGCAACGTCAACGCGGTGTTCGGCGCCGCGATCGGCGACGCGCTCCTGCGCCAGGTTGCGCGGCGCTTGAGCGCGGCGTTGCGGCCGGGCGAATTCGCGGCGCGGCTCGGCAACGACGAGTTCGGCGTGCTACTCGAAGCGTGCGGCACGATCGAGGCGGCGCTCGTGCGGGCCGAAGCGCTGCGCACGCTCCTTACCGCGACCTATGCGCACGACAGCGACGAGATCACCCTCGGGGCGAACATCGGCGTCGCGCTCGCGCCGCAGGACGCGACCGACGCGGGAGGCTTGCTGCGCAACGCCGAGCTGGCGCTCGCCGCGGCGCGCGCCGAGCACGCGGGCTCGGCGCGAGCGTTCAGCGCCGAGTTGACCGCGAACCTCGCCGAACGCCACCGCCTCGAGCTCGACCTCCACCGCGCGCTCGAGCGCGGGGAATTCCAGCTCCATTACCAGCCGATCGTGGACCTGGAGCGGCGACAGCCGACCGGGGTCGAGGCCCTGATCCGCTGGCGGCAGCCCGGCGGCCGGCGCGTGGCCCCGGGGGAATTCATCGCGCGGCTCGAGGAGTCGGGCGAGATCGTGGCTGCTGGCGAGTGGGTGCTCGCGGATGCGGCGCGCCAGGCGCGCGCCTGGCTGGACGCGGGCCTCACTATCGGCACGGTGTCGATCAACGTCTCGCCGCGCCAGTTTGCCCAGGCGAACCTGGTCGAGCGCTTCGCCGAGATCGTCGACCGCGTGGGCGTACCGGCTTCGACGATCGAGCTCGAGATCACCGAGAGCAGCCTGATGCAGAACGCCGCGCAGGCGGCCGAGACGCTCGCGCGTCTCAAGCGCTACGGTTTCCGGCTTGCGATCGACGACTTCGGCACCGGGTATTCGAGTCTTGCGTACTTGAAGCGCTTTCGCGTCGATGTGCTCAAGATCGATCAGAGTTTCGTGCGCGACGTCGTACCCGATTGGGGCAGCATGGCGATCGTGCGGACCACCATCGCCCTTGCGCACAGCCTCGGATTGCAGGTGGTCGGCGAGGGCGTGGAGGGCGCGGCGCAGGCGTCGCTGCTCGGACGCATCGGCTGCGACCGCGCGCAGGGCTACTTCTTCTGCCATCCGGCTCCCGCGCCGGTCTGCGCCGAATGGCTCGCGCGCCGCGCCTGCCCGGAGTTCCCGCGCAACGGTGACTCGAGGCAGGCCACGATTCTGGTGGTGGACGACAATCCCGACGATGTCTACCTGCTGGAGCACGAGCTGCGCCGGGACGGCTACCGGATTCTGGTCGCTCCCGGTGCGGCTCAGGCGCTCGAGCAGCTGGCCGTGCACTCGGTCGATCTGATCATATCGGATCAGCGCATGGTCGAAATGAGCGGCGTCGAGTTCCTGTCGCGCGCCAAGCGCATGTACCCAGAAGCGGTGCGCATCATGCTCACCGGCGATACCGAGCCGAGCTCGGTGACCGACGCCGTGAACCGAGGCGCGGTATTCAAGTATCTCGCAAAGCCCTGGGACCCGGAGCAGTTGCGCCGAATCGTGCGCGAGGCGATCGACGAGCGGCTGCGCGCGGCGCGAATCGCCGCCGCGCGCGCGTCGCGGCCGGGCGGCACGCGCAAAGCGGGCTAGATCGCCGCCGCGCGCGCATCACTTCCAAAGTTCGACCGTCTCGCCCCGCTCGCGCATGCGCTCGGCGCGCGCCTGGATGAAGCGCTGAAACGACGGCTCGCGCCGGTAGGCGCCGCTCGCGACGTACTCGAACGCCGACGCGAGATGAAACGGCCTCAGGTAGGCATCGATGCGCAGCACTTCCGCCCCGTCCGCGCCGGCAAAGAAGACGATCGTCGGCGTGTACGCGATCTGCAGCTCGCGCGCGTAGGCCTCGGCGGTGCTGCGCCGGCCCGAGGGCGTGACGATCTCGGAGCGGTCGGAGAGAGCGAACCGCGCGACGTCGAATTTCTTGATGAGTCCGAGTACCTCAGGGCGGCGGAAGCCGTCGCGGTGCAGCTCGTCGCAGCCGGAGCAATACGGTGTTTCGAACAGCACGGCGAGCGGTTTCCGGCCCGACACCCGGCGCAAGTCATGGGGCGGCTTGAGAAAGAAGGGCTCGTCATGCAATGACGCGCTCGCGGACTCCTTGACCGCGCCCTTCATGTACTCGTCGAAACGAACCCCGCGCGCCACGCGCCCGGCGGCGTATTCGAGCGCCGCTTCGAACCGGTGCGGCGGGTAATAGCCGTTCAGGCGCACGATCACCTCGCCCTTCTCGTCGAGAAACAGGAGCGTGGGCGTGAACTGCACGCGCAGATCACGCGCGAGGTTCTTCTCGCTGCGCGCCCGTCCGTCCGTCCACACGACCTCGCGGTCGCCCCAAATGTTGAGCGCGACGGCGACGAAGCGCTGGCGCGTCTTTTCCACGATCGAGCGCTGGCTGAAGTTGGTTTGCATGAGCGCGGTGCAGTACGGGCAGCCGTCCTGGCCGAAGTACACCATCAGGCGCTTGCCCTGCGCCGCGGCCTCGCGCACCTCCTCCGGAAACTCGAGTAGGGTCTCGCTGAACCAGGGCGGGATGTCGATCGCGTGCGGCGCCACGGCCTGGGCGCGGGCGAGAGCCGCGAACGCAAACAGCATCGCGACTAGGAGCGAACGTATCGGTTGGGAGTTCATGGCAGCAAGCCTTATCGAGAAACCCATTTTGCGCTAGCTTAGGCCGGCCGTCGCGCGCTCCAGGCGTAGAGCGCGATTCCGGCGGCGATCATGGGCACACTCAACCACTGGCCCATCGTCATCCCGAGCGCGAGGTAGCCGAGAAAGGCGTCGGGCTCGCGCCCGAACTCGGCGATGAATCGAAACGCCCCGTAGCCGATGAGGAAGACGGCCGAGACCTGCCCGCGCGGACGCGGCTTGGCCGAAAACCACCACAGAATCGCGAACAGCGCGACTCCCTCGAGCGCGAATTGGTAAAGCTGAGACGGGTGGCGCGGAAGATCTCCCGCACCGCGGAAGACCATGCCCCAGGGCACGTCGGTCACGCGGCCCCAGAGCTCGCCGTTGATGAAGTTGCCCATGCGGCCGGCCGCGAATCCGAGCGGGGTCAGCGGCGCGAGGAAATCCATCAGGGTGAGCCAGGCGATGCGATGCCTGCGCGCGGCGAACACCATGGCGGCGAGCACGCCGAGAAAGCCGCCGTGGAACGACATACCGCCCTGCCAAATGGCGAAGATCTCGAGCGGGTGGGAAAAATAGTAGTCCGGCTTGTAGAAGAGCACGTAGCCGAGCCGCCCGCCGAGAACGACCCCGAGCACGATGAGAAACAGGACGTCGTCGAGCTGCTCGCGCGTCACGGGCGCGAGCCCGCGTGCGATGCGGCGCGCGCCGAGCCACCATCCCGCGGCAAAGCCGATGAGGTACATGAGCCCGTACCAGCGGATCGCCAGCGGTCCCACGGAAAACACGACCGGATCGAAATTCGGGTGGACGAGCATGTGAAGGAGACGGGGTCGGTCGGGTAAACTCGCGGACTCGAATTACAGCACATTTGCGAGGGACTGCATCATGCCCGACAACCGCCGAAGCCGTCTCATTACTCAAGGCGTCGCGCGCTCGCCGAACCGGGCGATGCTGCGCGCTGTCGGCTTCAAGGACGGCGATTTCGAGAAACCCATCGTCGGCGTCGCGAACGGCCACTCGACGCTCAACCCCTGCAACGCGGGCATCCAGCCGCTGGTCGATTCGGCAATCGCAGCGCTCGAATCCGCGGGCGCCAAGCCGCAGGTGTTCGGCGTGCCGACGGTCACCGACGGCATCGGCATGGGGACCGAGGCGATGAAGTACTCGCTCGTCTCGCGCGAGGTGATCGCGGACGCGATCGAGACCTCGGTGAACGGCCAGGCGATGGACGGCGCGCTCGTCGTCGGCGGCTGCGACAAGAACATGCCGGGCGGGATGATGGCGCTCGCGCGCATGAACGTGCCGGGCATCTACGTCTATGCCGGCACGATCAAGCCGGGCAAATGGAAGGGCCAAGACCTGACCATCGTCTCGGCCTTCGAGGCGGTCGGCGCCTACGCGGCGGGCAAGATGAGCGACGAGGACTTCATCGGCATCGAGAAGAACGCGTGTCCTTCAGTCGGGGCTTGCGGCGGTATGTTCACGGCCAATACCATGAGCTCGTCGTTCGAAGCGCTCGGCATGAGCCTGCTCGGTTCGAGCCAGATGGCATCGCCCGATGCGGAAAAAGCAGACTCCGCCGCCGAGTCGGCGCGGGTCCTGGTTCAAGCGATCCACAACGAGCTGAAGCCGCGCGACATCATTAACCGGAAGTCGATCGAGAACGCGATCGCGCTTGTCATGGCGACCGGCGGCTCGACCAACGCGGTGCTGCACTACCTTGCGATCGCGCATGCGGCGGGCGTGAAGTGGACGATCGACGACTTCGAGCGCGTGCGAAGGAAGGTCCCGGTGCTGTGCGACCTGAAACCCTCCGGGCGATTCGTCGCGGTCGATTTCCACCGTGCAGGCGGCGTTCCGCAAGTGCTCAAGATCCTGCTCAATGCGGGGCTCGTGCACGGCGAGTGCATGACGATCCACGGCAAGACGATGTCCGAGATGCTGCGCGATGTGCCCGATACGCCGCGCGCCGACCAGCAGGTGATCCGGCCGATTTCCGACCCGATGTATGCGCAGGGGCACCTGGCGATCCTCAAAGGCAATCTTGCGACCGAGGGCTGCGTCGCGAAAATCACGGGGCTGAAGAAGACCTCGATCACCGGACGCGCGCGGGTCTTCGACTCCGAGCCCGCGGCGATGAAGGCGATCCTGGCGAAGAGAATAAAGGCGGGTGACGTGATCGTGATCCGCTACGAGGGGCCGAAAGGCGGTCCCGGCATGCAGGAGATGCTCGCGCCGACCTCGGCGCTCATCGGCCAGGGGCTGGGCGAGTCGGTTGGGCTGATCACCGACGGGAGGTTTTCCGGCGGCACCTGGGGGATGGTGGTCGGCCACGTGGCGCCAGAGGCCTATGTCGGCGGAACGATCGCGCTCGTCAAGGAAGGAGACTCGATCACCATCGACGCGAAAAAGCGCCTCATCCAGCTCAACGTCCCCGCCAAGGAGCTTGCCGCGCGCAGGAAGAAATGGAAGCCGCCCAAGGCGAAGTACACGCGCGGCCTGCTCGCGAAGTACGCGCGGATCGTGAAAACCGCAAGCCGGGGGGCGGTCACCGACGAGCAAGACTGAGTCCCGGCGTCAGAAGCCCGATCCCGGCTGCTTCAGGAATTCGATCTCCTCGGGCGTGCTCGCTCGCCCGAGCGCCGCGTTGCGGTGGGGAAAGCGGCCGAAGCGGCGCACGATCTCCCAGTGGCGCACGGCGTAGGGATATGCATCCGCGGTCTGCGGCCAGGGCGCTAGCCGCGCGATCAGCGCGAGCGCGCTCCACTGGTCATCGAGCGACTCGCTGTGCTCGAACGGCAGGTAGAGGAAGAGTCTTTCCGCCGGGAGCATTGCGCCGTCGTAGCCTGAAGCGATCGCGCGCCGCGCCGCATCGAGCGCTCGCGCGTCAGCGGCAAAGGCGCGAGCTTCGCCGCGAAACAGGTTGCGCGAGAACTGATCGAGCACGATGACGAGCGCGAGGCACTCCGCCGCGCGCTCCTGCCAGGGTGCGAGCTCTCCGCCGGCTGCTGCCGCGTGCAGGTCGAGAAAGCGGCTGCGGATCTCGGCGTCGAGAGCCGGGTCCTTCACGAACCATTCCTTGCGCCGTGCTCCGTAGACGGATTCGTCGCCGAACCAGAATCTCAATACCTCCTTCGCCCGGTGGTCGGTCGCGGCGTCGAGGGCCGTGGATCGCATGAAATTCTCTACGTTGCTCACAGGCAACATTTTCCCGTCGATCGAATCGTTCTATGCAAATTGCGACTTGCCCGCGACGCGGTTTCGAGCCTAGACTCCGCGCGCGCCTCTGGGGACTGCGTCGTGGCGATGATAGCTCGCCAGAGCTGCGGCGCCACGCGCAGCAACGGGGACGAGGAATCGTTTCATACGGGGGCAAGCGGCAGTCGCGCAAACTGCCTGCTGTCTATCGCAACAACTTGAACAAGAGGTATCAATCATGAGAACTGCAAAAGGAACCGGCTCGGGGCTTTCGCTGACGGCTTCCAATCCGTGGCAGAGGAATCTCCTTGGGGCGGCGGTGGCTTCCGCTCTCGCGCTGCCGATGCTGGCGCAGGCGCAGGTTCAGATCTACGGGCGCGCCAATGTGAGCGCAGAGCGGGTGTCGGTCAGCGGCAGCCCAAACCCTGTAGACAATGAGAAAACGTCGCAGATCGTCGACAACAGCTCTCGCGTCGGAGTACGGGGTAGGGAGGATCTAGGGGGCGGCCTGACCGGTCTGTTCCAGATCGAGAGCCGCACCCGGCTCGATAGCGGCGGAGACACCTGGGCCAGCCGGGACAGCTATGTCGGTCTGCAGAGCAATGCACTCGGCACGATCCGGCTCGGGCGTACGATCGGCCCGGTCTATTACGCTACCTACGACTACATCAGCATGCATAACCACGACACCGGCAATTCGTCTGATGCTTTCATTGCGCCCGCCACTGTCGGTAACGCCGGGTTCATGAACAACACGGTCTGGTACTCAAGCCCGAAGTTCGGTTCGTTCTCTGTGGACGTCGCCCTTTCGGTGCTCGGCGAGGGGTCGGTAGGTGAGCCGACCGTCGAAAGGAAGCAGCCACGCTACATAGGTCTCGTCGGTGCGTTCGACCAGGGGCCGCTGCACGCGGCGGTATCGTACGCGGAAACCAAGAACACCTCCGACCTCAATCCTGCGGCCGGTACCGTGAAGCTCAGCAAGGACACGGCGTGGACCATCGGCGGGCTGTATGACTTCAAGCAGGTGGTTGTGGGCGCGCTGTACGAAAAAGCGACGAGCACGCTGCTTGTCGACGAGGCGAGCCGAACTTACGTGCGGGTGGCGGTCATGGTTCCGGTCGACCGGCATGAGTTCCATGTCAACGTGGGCCGCGTCAACCAC